>NZ_JAQOSO010000082.1 GCF_030068505.1 Roseofilum capinflatum BLCC-M114 | reverse complement strand
CCCTTCTCCCACGGGAGAAGGGGAGAAAAGTCCCTCTCCCTTGGGAGAGGGATTTTCCTGCGGACATGAAAGGGAGAGGGTTGAGATCATGATAACCGGTCAAATAAACCCATGGAACAAATGACTTTAGCACCTTCAAAATCACCGTCTGCACTCACTACACATAAGGCATCATGTTCCATTAGATAGGTGACGTTTTGGGCTAAATGTTCGTCGGAAATTCCAGCCCGTAATTCTCGATTTAGAGAGGCGATCGCGTTTTGTTTGAGAGGATAGTTATAGATCATCTCGATCGCTTTCTTTAAATTCTTCCACTCTTGACCTTGAGCTAAAATAGGCGTAGTATTCTTTACATACTCACAATAAGCATTTAAGCGAGTGTATATCTTTGCCCTAGCGCCCTTCGGACTGCCCAAACTCCCGGAAACTCGTTTACTTTGCTCGCTAATCTGTTCGGAAGCCTTTTTCACTAATTCATAATGTTGGGGATGATGCTCTAGGGCTGGTGTATCGATCGAACACCGAGCCATGCGTAAAATTCGCATTTGGGACTGGGTGACGCTATTTCCCTCGGCATCCACCCAGGCGAGGGCATCGGTTCCTTCAGCCGTCCGTAAATAGAGCAAAACGCCCTCCGGATCTAAGGTGGTGGGTTGATGGTGGCGGGTGGAAAGGACGACATCAGGTAAGTCTTGAATCATCCGTTTTAAGCGGGGATTGGCATCAATGGCGGTTTGCCAAATTTGTAGCGCTTCTGAGGTTAAATCAACTTCGCCAGAGTCTTCATCTTCGTCTAAAATATTGGCTTTTTCATGATAGAGATTTAATAAGACTTCTCGCTGTTCGTCGTCTTCAAAAAAGGCTTCATCGGTTCCGACGACTTCCTGATTTTCTTTGAGGCGATCGCGCAAACGCCCCCGCAGATTAATCAACTCTTCGACTCCTTCTGCGGGCAAAAAGGAATAGCAGAAAATTTCATCAGCTTCTTGGCCGATGCGATCGACCCGTCCAACGCGCTGAATTAAGCGAATAATCGCCCAAGGTAAGTCATAATTGACCACAATCCGAGCATCTTGTAAGTTTTGCCCTTCACTCAAAACATCGGTGGCGATTAATACTCTAATTTCTTGCTCTGGCGAGATGGTTTTCTGATTGCTTTGGGGACTAAATCGGTGGGCGAGGGTAGTCGGATCGCTCTGAGAATTGCCGGTAACTAAACCGATATGGGTGATGCCTTGGGTTTCTAGAGCTTCAGAGAGATATCGAGCAGTATCGGCAAACTGGGTAAAGATGAGGATTTTTTCTTGGGGATGTTCTGCGCTGACGAGTTGAATGAGCGATCGCAACTTGCTATCTTCAGTGGCATCCCAAAACCCGGCGATCGCCAAAATTTCCCTCAATGCTTGGGCATCCTGGCGTAAATCTGCCGCCAGTTCGGGGGTAAAGAACCGGGGATGAATCCACTTAAAGCGGTTCGGATAGCGATTTTGATAGAGATCGTAGATGGTTGCCGCTCGTGCTTCCAATTCTACCGGGTTAAATCCAGCCGCATCATCTCCCGGTTCCTCAGTATCTTCATTACAGAAGTTGGCTCTGCTATGCCCTGCATCTCGATCCCCCCAACCCCCCTTAAAAAGGGGGGCAGTAAAAGTCCCCCTTTTTAAGGGGGATGTAGGGGGATCGTTCCGACTGTCTCTCATTACCGCGTAAAGTGTTGTATCTCCCATGTCGGTAGCTTCCCAATCCTGACTCAGCAAGCTATCGCTATCCTCATCCGTAGTGCTATCGAGCAAGAGAGCATCTTGGCTGCCAATGGGAATGGGCAAATTCTGGGCGATCGCATACAAATACACCGAATTGCGTAAAATATGACGCTCAATGGACTGAAGAAAAGCCGCGCCACTACTTTCTAGACGCTTAAATAAATTGGTGCGGCAAAACCCCATCAGGCGCTGCCCTGCATGGGAAAGATTGGCCAAAATTTTCCGCTCTGCTTCCGTGGGCTGCAAATGGTCAAATCCAGTAACCAAGCTCATTTGACCGGGTGAAGTTTTACCCTTGGTTTTCTTATTTTTGGGGGGAGATATCACATAATTACCCAAACCATAGCGAGGCAAATGCAAGCGGTTGATCGTATCTACCACGCGATCGCTATACAGCCGCGCATAGGGATCGGTGGCTGCATCGGTAGTAAACGTAACTGTCCGAGGACGGCGCAGAGGAAAATAGAAGCGATCGCCATTAGCAAACTCTAAATAAGCGCCTCGTTCATCCTGTTTAGCATAGGTATTTTTAATAAATCCCCTGGTTCGTCGCAACATATAGCGATTCATCAACTGCTGCCAATCTTCCGGCCGATCGCTCTGTTCAAAAGCCATCAGCGATCGCACCGGTGTCGCCGGGTGTCGCCATACAAATTTCACCTCTCCCCCCATGTCGCGAATATAAGCTTCTGGCTTAATGCCCAAATCCTGTTCTGGACGCAAAAATAGACGCAACTGAGCCGACAAATCTAAATAGTCTTTGTTATAAGGCGTTGCCGTCAGCAAAATACACCGACTCCCACTTTCCTCCACATACTTCTTAATCGCTTGATACCGTTTCCCCTCCCGGTTGCGGAGGTTATGACTCTCGTCAATCAGCACTAACCGAAATCTTGCGGGCACTTCCGGTAAGATTTTTTCTACTTGGCTAACGGGAACCACTTTTCCCCGTAAGCCATATCGATCCACATACCCTTGCCACATCAATTCCAGATTCTTGGGACAGATGATCAAGGTACTCGTACCATATTCTTCTTCGCACTTATAGGCGATCGCCGTTCCCACCAGGGTTTTGCCCAAACCCACCACATCCCCAATGATCACCCCATGGCGCTTATCAATATGCTGCATGGCTACCCGCACCGCTTGCTCCTGAAATTCCAATAAGCCAAAATGTTTGGGCGCTTGGTATCGACTCAAGCCATCTCGCGCTTCCTGGGATAGGTGATAGGCCATCTTCAGGTAAATATAAAAAGGCGATCGCTGTTTACCGGCCCAACTTTCATCAATCACCTCAATCAGATCTTGGGAAATATCCAGGGAAAACCGGTCTTCCCAGCGATCGGTAAACCACTTTTCTAGCTTCTCGGTATCATCGCGATCCGTGACTTCCACATTGAGTTCCCCCTGACCCCTGAGACCGGAAAAGGTCAAGTTACTACTGCCCACATAGGCAATACGGGGAGTAATGCGATCGCCGCGATAAATCAGATAAAGCTTGGCATGGAGCAGATGGCGCAGAAATAGTTTGACCTCCAGTTTGCCCGCTTCTAACTGGCTCTGCAATCGTTTTAGACTCGCTTCATCCTCGGTCGTCGGCACACCATAGGTCAACTGCTCCCGAAACTCTTGGGCCATGACTTTTTTGAGTGGCAGGGTCTGCTCCTGGGACATCTTTAGATTGCCTCGACCAATGGCTAGAAGGCTTTTCAGATGGTCGTTGGGGAGTTTGTGCATTCCCACTAATAAACGACAGTTGTGGCCTGCACCAGCCCTAAATTGCTCGACTTGGGCTTCTAATTTCCCCCAACCTCTGAGGTTAAAATAGCCGACACAGAAATCGGCCCGATAGGCTTGCTGCAAGACCTGCTGGAGTTGGGGCAGTAAGGGAAAATCACAATTATCATAAATACCAGACATAAGGTTAAGTGGCGATAGAGTCGTTTTCGATATTATGACAGTGGTTGTTGTTACTGGATTGGGTTTAGTCTCGGCGTTGGGAACTAGAGATCGCACTTGGGAGAAGTTACTCAAGGGAGAATCGGCGATCGCCACAGCTCAACCCTTCCCCGAACTCAAACCTCGTCCTCTAGCCATGATTGGCGATTCCCCGGCCAATTTGCGGGATCTGACTCGTCAGTTAGTTCTCGATACCTTACAGGATGCGGGGATGACTCCTCCTTTACCCGATTTGGCGATGGTGATTGGATCGAGTCGTAGCGATCAAGGGAGTTGGGAGGCGATCGCCGATCGGTTTTTGACCGGCCATCCCAATTTATCCGATTGTCTCGACTATTTGCCCGATCTGCCAGCGCGAATGGCGGCTCAACTCACCGGGAGTCAAAGCATTGTTCAAGCGCCCATGAATGCTTGTAATACGGGCATGTGGGCGATCGCCCAAGGTTATGAACTGATTCGCACCGGTTATGCTCAACAGGTGTTAGCGGGAGCCATTGAAGCCCCCATTACCCCCTTAACCCTAGCCGGATTTACGCAAATGGGAGCCTTAGCCAAAACCGGATGTTATCCCTTTGACCGCGATCGCGAAGGCTTAGTTTTAGGGGAAGGGGGCGCGTTTCTGCTCCTAGAGTCCCTAGAGTCCGCCCAGCAGCGCCAAGCCTCCATCTACGGTCAAATTCTGGGAGCTGCCTTTACCAGCGATGCCTACCATGTGAGCGCCCCCAAACCCGATCGCACCAGTGCGGCGATCGCCATTAAAACCTGCTTAGAGCGATCCGGCTTAACTCCAAGGGCGATCGATTACATTCACGCCCACGGAACCAGCACCGCCTTAAATGATGCCGCCGAAAGCCGCCTGATCCAGCATCTCTTTCCCCCCACCGTTCCCATCAGTTCCACCAAAGGCGCAACCGGCCATACTCTCGGCGCATCTGGAGCCTTGGGCATCGCCTTTTCCCTAATGGCACTTAAGCATCAAATCTTACCCCCTTGTGTCGGATTAAGAGAGCCAGAGTTTAATCTCAACTTGGTTCGTGCTGCCCATTCTCAGTGTATCCAACACTGTTTATGTCTAAGTTTTGCCTTTGGCGGCAATAATGGGGCGATCGCCACCTCCGCAGTTTCCCGGCGCTTCCCCTAAACAATAACAATGGAAGAATGGAGATTATGGGAGGATTGAGAGTCTAAACCCTGCCAAGATTGACCCTCTAGAGCCATATGCTCAATCGAACTAGCTAACCGCAAGGCTCTCAAGGCTTGTTCGCCGCCGACTGAAGGTTGGTCTCCACCCCGTACACAGGTGACAAAATGCTCCAACTCAGCATGAAGAGGCTCTATATTACTGGTATAAACCTTTTCAATTAATCCATCCTGACGATACAGCACCTGACCATACTCGGTGCGATAGTTGGCAGTGGTTTGGCGATGGATCAAAATTTCATTGTTGAGAAAATCGGCTTCTGTGAGCGAATTCTTGCAATGGGCAGCAATGCGGCGGATTTTGCAATGAGTGACTTTACTGGCAGTCAGAGTAGCAATAATGCCATTTTCAAAGCCTAGAGTTGCAGTGACATAATCTAAATACCCAGAATCTGAGGCTCTATTCCCACTGGCCGTTAGCTTTTTCACAGGAGCAGCGGCCAATTCTAGGAGCAAATCAATATCATGAATCATCAAGTCCAAAACCACCGACACATCATTGGCCCGGTTAGAATAGGGACTCATGCGATGGGCTTCTAGGGCCAGGATTTCCTCAGTTTTGAGGACTTTGCTCAGTTCTTGAAAGGCGGGGTTAAAGCGTTCAATATGGCCGACTTGGAGAATACAGTTACATTCGGCTGCCAGGTTGACTAAATTTTCGGCTTCTTCGATGCTGGCAGCGATGGGTTTTTCAATCAGGACATGGACTCCAGCTTCCAAGCAGGCAGTGCCAACTTCATGGTGGAGACGGGTGGGAACAGCAACACAGACAGCATCGATGTGGGGGAGAAGGTCGTGATAGTTCTCGAAGAAGCGGATGCGATATTTGCCGGCTGTATCTAGCCCTCGTTCGATGTCTACGTCGGAGATGCCAATCAGGTGTACGTCTTTGAGCAAACTTAAAACGCGGGTGTGATGTTGGCCCATATGACCCACACCAATGACTCCAATGCGAATGGGTTGGAGTGGATTATGTGGTTCTTTAATCTCTTCTTTCACATCCTCATTTCCCCGTGACATGGTATGTTGCACTCCTGTCTACTCCTCCACCGGCTGCGATCGCCCTGTTCTTAGCTCGATCGAACCACCAAGATAGTAACATAGCTGCTGAAATCTGAAGAGGAGTTACACCAACTGGTTGTCTCTACTCCTCTTCAGATTGGGGTTCTGTTCGATGATGGAGTCTTCAGATATAAGCTCCGATATCTTCACCACACTCGTCGGCAAGAAAGGACAGACAACGGAACCGGAGACTCATCAGCTCATCATATAGGGGATTGAGTTTGCACAGGGGAGGAATGCGGGCAATTGTGCGTCCAAAAAACTTAATTTCTCGCGCAAAGGGGCATTGAGCGGGGATGAGTTGAACAATTAATCGAGCAATTTTTGGCCGATCAATTTCTAGGGTATTTAACCATTGGCGAACGGGATACAGGAGATCCCAGTGTATGGGAGAGCTGAAGGCGATGTGACTAATTTTGATTAACATAAATCCTCACTCCTTGAGGCGAAATAGATCGATTTTTGGGTTAAAAAAAGGGGGTCACTTACCCTTTTTGGGAATCCTACAACCGGGATATCCAGTTAAGTCTAGGGTTATCGATGGATTCAAGGGGTTAATCGTTCCTTCCGGATCGAGACCTAACTAAAGGGATACACGGGAATTATTGATGAGTTTAACTGGAGGTTAATAGCATCGAGGGTTGATGTAGACGATTCTTGAGTTGTCACCTCGATCGCTCATTTGTTGTTGATGTCGCTCCCATAAAACACTGCTTCTCTAAGCTTTAATCTCAAATGGAGGGAGAAGAACGATAATGTTACAATTATTTAATATTTGCAAGATTAGCTCATGTTTTGTAATTTTTCTTTGATCGAAAATCAGACCGATTACAATAGATTCAAAAGATATCCGACGATCGCCACTGCCCATGCATCCGATTTACTGGCTCACTGAGATTCAAGATCAACACCGCTCTTCCGTGGGCGATCGAGCTTGGGATTTAAGCCAATTGCTGCAACAAGGCTATCCCATATTACCGGGTCTGGTGATTCCCAATGAGATTCGACAGCACTGTTTACAGTCTCTACAGTGGTCTGATCCCCTCCTGGCGCAACAAGTGGGGTTAGGCCTCTCGGAAACCTCTAATCCAACCCTAACGAATCTAGCGGATGAAGAACGGGATATGCAGTTGCGCCAAATGACTCAAAGTATTCGGGCGCAAATTCTCCATAGCGCCCTCAAGGGTTCATGGTATAGCCGGGTACTCGAAGCGATCGCCGACTGGGAAGGAGATTTTGTTCTCTGTCGTCCCTCCCTGAGTTTACCGAAACAACTTACACCCCACAGTCACAGCACCTTGTCTCGATTGTGGAGAGCTTGGGGAACGGCTAAAACCCCTGAACCCCTAGCCCAGACGATTAAACAAATATGGGCCGAAACGTTCCGCAATAAATACTTGCTCTACTGGCAATATCAAGGCATACCCTTAAATCAGATTAGGATGGGCATCTTAATTCAGCCTCTCCAGAATGAAGTCATCAGTGGGGCGATTGAAACCCAAGGTGATAAGATTCGCATTGAATCGACCTGGGGCTTAGGCTATCTCTTCAGCGAACCCCAAGTGACCTCAGATTCTTATCAGATTCACCTTCACCCTTACCAACTCAAAGAGCAACATCTGGGAAACAAACGCCTGGCCTATCAACTCTCTGGAGAACCCTCCCATCTCCCCCTAGAGGCTTCCCTGTTCAACAATCGTGATACCCTTCTCTGTGCCTATACGGTGGAGTCTTCCTGGGTCGATCGGCCCTGCTTAGAGGAGGCCCAAATCCAATGTTTAGGCGATCGCACCCTTTCCCTCAAAAACCAGTGGTACGATGAATTTCGCCTAGAGTGGATAGGCTATCCTGACTTAAATTGGTGGATTACGGATATTGTTCCCTTAAATGAGAACCATCCCACGGCCCTGCTCCACCAGGGTACAGGAGCTGCCCCAGGGGTAGCTGTGGCTCCGGTTTTGGTGTTAACCGATCCACTCGAATCCATGACCGTAACTCCAGGGAAAATTATCGTGAAACAAGCGATCGCCCCCCAAGAAACCTGGGTTTTAAATGGGGCAGTCGGTTTAATTACAGAGGTAGGCGGAATCAGCAGCCATGGAGCCATTGTAGCCAGGGAATTAGGTATTCCTGCCTTGGTGGGAGTCTCCCAGGCGACTCACTATCTATTCACCGGAGATCTGATCCAAATTAACGGTGAAACGGGAGAAATTAGTGCAGGAGTCCATCATTGTTCATCCCCAGAGCCGATTGAAGTTAACCCTGAAATGGGACGGGTGAGTGTAGAAAAACCAGAGAACCCTGTTTCACCCCCACCTGCTCCCCTACATGCAACGCAGCTCTGGATTAATCTCTCGCAACCCCATTCTCCCATGAACCCTTCAGACTTAGACGTGGATGGGGTGGGATTATTGCGCTCAGAATTATGGGCTGCCAGCTTATTTCCGGGGATTCAATGGTGGAGAGATGTGGATCGATTTGTGTCCGAATGGTATAAGCATCTGGCAAAGTTAGCCCAGGCATTTTATCCCCGTCCCATCTATTATCGTTCCTTTGATTCCTTTTATCCCTGCTCCCTACGGGGAACCCTAGCCTGTGAGCTGAATGACCAGAGATCGACTCTATTCGACTGGGAATTAACCGTGCTGGAAAAAGTCCATCGCCAGGGGTATCAGAATCTGCATTTAATGTTGCCCTTTGTGCGGACGGTGGAGGAAGTGGTTGCCATCCGCAAGCGAGTGGATAGACGGCAGTTATCCCAGATGGAATTGTGGATTATGGTGGAGGTTCCTGGGGTGTTATGGCAGATTTCTGATTATGTGCAGGTGGGGATTGATGGGTTGAGTTTGGGGACTAATGATTTAATTCCTCTGTTGTTTGGTCTCGATCGCCAGCAGTGGGAGGAAAATCAAGGGGGTCTAAATGCTGTCCATCCTTTGGTGTTAAGGGCCTTGGAGCAGTGCATTACCCAAGCGCGAGCTGGGGGAATTCAGTGTAGTGTGTGTGGTCAAGCAGTGGTGAATTATCCTCAGTTAATTCACGATTTGGTGCGCTGGGGGATCGCGTCAGTTTCCGTGGAGATGCCTGCTGTCGATCGCGTGCGATGGGCGATCGCCCGTGCGGAGCAGCAGTTGATTTTAGAAGCAGCCCGGAGTCAATTAAAAATTAAAAATTAAAAATTAAAACGGAGAGGGGGTTTTCCTTTTTAATGGTGGGGAAGACTGGGGAACCATGGTTATGAAATTTGTGGATGAATATCGGGATGCTCAACTGGCGCAAAGGATGGCAAAGGCGATCGCCGAAATCACCACCCAACCGTGGACAATTATGGAAATTTGTGGCGGTCAAACCCACTCCATTATTAAGTATGGTATCGATCAACTGTTGCCCGAAGAGATTACCCTGATTCACGGGCCGGGATGTCCCGTTTGTGTGACTCCGGTGACGCTGATCGATCGGGCGATCGCGATCGCCTCCCGTCCCCAAGTGATTCTCTGTTCCTTTGGCGATATGTTGCGCGTTCCCGGAACCGAAAAAGACCTACTGAGCATCAAAGCCTCTGGTGCAGATATACGCATCGTTTATTCTCCCCTAGACTGTCTCAAAATTGCCCAAGCCAATCCAGAGGCTGAAGTCGTCTTTTTTGGTGTTGGTTTTGAAACCACTGCCCCCGCTACCGCCCTGGCCGTATATCAAGCTAAACAACAACAAATTCAAAATTTTTCCCTTCTTGCCTCCCATGTGCGCGTCCCTCCAGCCATGGAAGCCATTCTCTCCTCTCCCCAATGTCGAGTACAGGGATTTCTCGCAGCCGGTCATGTTTGCACGGTAATGGGATATACCGAGTACGAACCCTTGGTGCAGAAATACCAGATTCCCATTATTGTTACCGGGTTTGAACCCGTGGATATTCTTCAGGGGTTATATCACTGTATTGAACAGTTGGAGAAAAAAACAGAAGCAGTGACTCTTGATAATCAATATAGCCGTTCCGTCCGTCGGGAAGGCAATCTAGGGGCCCAAAATCTGATCGATCAAGTCTTTGAAGTCATCTCTCGCACCTGGCGCGGGATTGGCGAAATTCCCGATAGCGGGTTAGGACTGAGAGCAGAATATTCTCCTTGGGATGCCGAAGAGCGCTTTGCCGACTGGCTCGATCCCAATCCCCCCGTACTGACAACTGAATGTATCAGTGGTGAAATCATGCAAGGGGTGAAGAAACCCCATGATTGCCCTGCTTTTGGCACACGCTGCACCCCAGAACATCCTCTGGGTGCGCCCATGGTATCCTCTGAAGGTGCTTGTGCTGCCTACTATCGCTATCGGGGGAATGAAATTAAGGCCTACCAACAGAGGGTTGTTCATTGAAAACCCCCTGGCTTAAAAAGCAGGGGGTTGGGGGGATCTTTACCTGGCCTTCACAGGGACAGGAGATTATTTAACGTCCAAGAGTTCCACATCAAAAATCAAGGTGGCATTGGGGGGAATGACACCGCCTGCACCTCTGGCTCCGTAGCCTAAATCTGGGGGAATGGTGAGCTGTCTGCGGCCACCCACTTTCATGGACATGACCCCCTCATCCCAACCTTTGATCACTTGGCCAACGCCAATGGTGAAGGTAAAGGGATTGTTACGATCGCGGGAACTATCGAATTTTTTCCCATTTTCTAAAGTTCCCGTATAGTGAACCACCACTTTATCGCCTTTACTGGGGCTTTTTCCATCTCCCTCAACCAGATCGACATACTTGAGACCCGATGGGGTCATGGTCGCTTCTGCGGGTGCTAAATTTTCGGCGCTATTTTCGGCACTAGCCATCAGTTCAGTTGCTCCTTGATTGCTGATTTCAGTGATTTCTGGAAGGGAAACCTCTGATACCTTAGCAGCATTCGCCTGACTGGGGGAGCTAAACAGTTGTGCTGCCACCAAAATCACGGCACAGGTCGCCATTACCCCAAAGGTAATCCAAATTTCTTTCACGTAAGTTTTCCTCAATGCGATCGTCGATTCAACAGCGTCATTAACGCCAAAGTTTATTTTCCAAGTCTCGCACCTGGCGCTCCAATCGGTCTAGCCTTCCCCGCAACTCATCCATCTCTGACTGACGGGGAACCCCCCAATCCATCAATAAATTTCGCAGTTGGCGCTGAAACTGTTCATCAAAGCTTCCTTGCTCGGTTTTGAGCTTTTCTACCAGGTCATCCATCATGTTTTTTGCCTGATCTGGGTTAATCGTGCCGTTTTTCACCCATTCGTCGCTGGCCTCTTTGAGCTTCTCAGCGACGATAGAGGTGGTTCCGACTCCCAGCATGAGCAATTGATTAATCAAATTATTGTTATCCATAGGTTGGGTTGTTGAGTTGAACGGTTTTACAGGGGGTTCAGTTCCCGGATTTTGCCGGTATCTGACCCATGGAATTTAATTCTGTATTGATCTTAACCTTGAATTTCTCTCCATCAGTTATACTGCTCTCTGAGATTTTCCTTGCGTTTGGGTAGCCTAAATTCTTGCTTGGCATGACCATCAGATATTCCCGTGAAGCCGATTTACCGAAAATAGTTGAAATTTACAACGCCTCTGTTCCTTGCCGTTTGGCCACGGCCGATTTGCTGCCGATTTCCGTTGAAAGTCGTCTTCCCTGGTATCAAGACCATTCTCCGAGTTCCCGGCCGCTTTGGGTTAAGGAGATAGATGGCCAGATTGTAGGGTGGCTGAGTTTGAATCATTTTTTAAATGGCCGTCCTGCCTATCAATCTACGGCGGAAGTGAGTATTTACATCGATCCTGGATTTCACCGTAAAGGGATTGGTCGGGAGTTATTAACCCAAGCGATCGCCTCCGGGCCGGGTTTGGGTATCACCAGCTTAGTCGCCCTCATTTTCTCCCACAATCAACCCAGTATTGCCCTATTCCAGAAGCTGGGATTTGACTGTTGGGGCCATTTGCCCGAAATTGCCAACATGGACGGACTGAAGCGGGATTTGTTGATTTGGGGGCGGCATTTGTCGGAGGAAGGACACTAACCAGTCTTTGACATGGTAGGTGGCTCGACAGTCGTCTTCGTTATAGCAAATAATGCGCTCTAAGAAGGTGCGATCGCCGCTTTGGAGCCATTGGTCGTACCAATAGACGGTTTGCGCTCCACTGGCGCTCTCATCTCGCCATTCAAACCCCATCCATCGGGCAATGGTTTTGAGGGCATAGCTTTCAATGGGGAGGGTGACAAACCGAGTCACCCGTTCGTGAATATCTACAAAGCGCCGGATCAGGGGTTTTAATTCCGATGAGGGTGTGCCAAACCGTTGCGCTAAGGCGCTGACGGCTTTGACTTCATATTCGCAAAAATGGAAAATGGGCATGGGATCGTAGCGATTCACCAGTTCTAGAAAGTCTTGCCACATTCGCTGTTGATCGTCGGGAGATTCGGCTAAAAAGGGGTAAAACCGGGAGCGTTGGGCCGTGCGATCGATGACTAAAACGCCGAAGAGATATTCTAGATTTAAGTCGGGTTCGGTTTCGATATCAAAATAGAGTTCCACCGGGGTAATGGGAAAATCGTCGGGACTCCAGGGGTGGAGCGCGATCGCCCGTTGTTCTAAACTCGATTGCGCTTGACGGATGATTTGCTGGCTCACCTGCTGGCCAAATTCTTGGCTTAAATCCGGTAAGGGTTCAGTTGTCAAGGATTCTAGGGAGGTTAACCCTAGCTCCTGGAGACGCTCATAGCGTTTTGGAGTAATTCCAGGAATCAAAGAGAGATGATTTTGGTGTTGGGCGACTTGATGACAAGTCGTTAACCATTGACAGAGACTGCATTTTTGCCGACTGATAAACACTTCCGGTTCATCCGACTCTAGGAGCAGGGTCAACATTTGCCCTAGCAGGATTTGAAACTCTGGCCAAAGACGGACGAGATCCACCGTATAGGGCGATCGATCCCTTAAAATCAGGTCTACTGTATCCGGCCATTCCCCTTGGATCTGACTTAAAATCCAAGCATGAAACACCGAGACCATTTGATATTCTCGCTTCGGACGTTTCCCCCATTTTATCTCCACTGGAGTATATTTCCAGGGGCCAAACTTCGACTCCCCTGGCGTTTTTACCCACAAACTCGGACGACTCAAATAAGAGAACTTTGCCCAGTGCTGACTCAGAAAAGGGGGCAACTCCAGCCCTTCTAAATCCGCTTCCTCAAGCCAGAGAATCCCGTGATAGATAGTGTCTACGCCCTCTTGCATCAGAGCGAGGGTTGCTAAAGTCCCTTCTTGCCAATTGCCCTGGGCATACTCTGGTTTATGATAGGAATGATGAGCAAGGATCGTTTTTTGGTAGGCAGAGCTATCCTGTCTTAATTTCAACAGATAGTCACTCGGAGGGTCTCGTTGGCGATCGTCTCCGTACACATCCAGAAACGCTCGGCGATGACAGCGTTGGTAATCTAGTAATAATTGGGCAGTCAGGAGCATGATGATTAGATTAACAAAAACCTGTCATAGGGTGGGGAAAGGTGAGGATATAACTCACTGCGATAAAGTTACATACAGTGTTCTTATCCTAGAGCTACCCTATATATTGTCCCTCGATCTTGAAAGATTGCCCTAGATTAACCCTTAAATGCCGTGAATCCAAACATCGATGATTCTTCCAACCCAGAAATGTCTCGCCCCTCGATTCGGCGTTTAGCCATTCTGTCCTTAGCGTCTTTGGGCATTGTGGCTCTGTTGTCAATGTCGAGTCAAATTTTGATTCAGCGTACTCTGAAACAGGAGATTCGCTACAGTCGGGTTTTGGAGTCAATGGAGAATTATCGCCGCTTAACCACAACGGTAACCGGACAAGGGGTTGCCATTACTCAGGACTTTACGGAGTTTGAGCAGCTCCCTAGAGTGGAAGATTTAGTCCGGGTGCGCCAAGAATGGCAAGAGATTTATGAGAGGCTCCAAGAGGAGATGTTGGGATTACAGGTGGGGCCAAATCAGGCTGACTTAGGACAGAGGTGGGCAGAAATTGAGGGTTGCTATGAGCAGATGTGGGATCTGACGGAAACGCTGGTGAATCCAGAAGTAGCCCCCCGTGCCTCAGAAGAGCAGTTATGGCAACAAGGGACAACTTGCGATCGCCAGATTGAGGCCATTACTAGCCAATGGTATGCTCAGAGCGCCCCCCACTTAAATACGGCTCGCCAAGTTCAATTAGCCGTATTTGGATTAACCTTAGTGGTGCTGTTCCTGGAAGGAGCCTTGATTTTTTATCCGGGACTTCGGCAAATTCGAGACTATATCCAAGCGATCAAATTAGCGGAACAGGAAAAAACCAAGATTACCCAAGAACTCAAAGCCAAAAATAAAGCCCTGGATCTGGCTCTGGAAGAAGCTCAATCCGCTACTCGGCTGAAATCTGACTTTTTAGCAGTTATGAGTCATGAAATCCGCACGCCCATGAATGGGGTGCTGGGAATGACGGGCTTATTGTTGGATACAGAATTGGATGAAGAACAATTAGAATATGTAGACACGATCCGCAATAGCGGCCAATCTTTGCTGACGATTATTAATGATATTTTAGATTTCTCCAAAATAGAAGCGGGTAAGCTGGAATTAGAAACTCAACCTTTTGATTTATATGAATGTGTTGAAGATTCCTTGGATTTATTAAGTACCCATGCGGCCGAAAAAGGTTTGAATTTGGCCTATGAAATCGATCCTCAAACTCCCCATGCTTTAGTGGGAGATGTGACCCGGTTGCGGCAAATTTTGGTGAATTTAATTGGCAATGGTGTTAAATTCACCCAAGAAGGAGAAGTTTGGGTACAAGTAAGTTCAACCCGTGTAGGGGGGGATTCGAGTCCGATTCCCGATCTGGCAGAAAAAGTTTCTTATGACGTAAAATTTATGGTTAAAGATACCGGGATTGGTATTTCTAAGAAAGTGCAAAATAAACTTTTTCAGTCCTTTTCCCAGGTAGATGCTTCGACAACTCGTCGCTATGGAGGAACGGGTTTAGGATTATCAATTTGCAAGCGCTTAAGTGAGTTAATGGGCGGTAAAATGTGGGTGGAAAGTGAAGAGGGAGAGGGAGCCGAATTTCACTTTACCATTGTGGCGGAAGGGGCGCGATCGCCGATTCCCATCCATTTACGCAATAGCCAACCCCAACTGCGAGACAAGCGGATCTTAATTCTCGATCGCTCGGCAACCAATCGCCGCATTCTCAAAGATCACGCCCAACGCTGGGGAATGAATAGTTTAGAGCTGAGTACCCCAGAAGAGGTGATGAACTGGATGGAGCGCTCTATTCCCTTTGATGTTGCAGTTTTGGGGGCGCTTCCAGAAGGAGAATCCTTAGAGAATTTAGTAGATCGGATTCGCCAATACCGCGATCGCGACTCCCTGCCCTTAATCTTACTCACCTTTACCAGCCTGATCGACAAGTCCTACCAAACAAAATTTGATTCTACCCTCTCTAAACCCATTAAACTCTCCCAATTTCACCGGATTTTAATCAGTCTTTGTGCAGGACGCACCGTTGATCCCCATACCTCCCCCACGGAATTTATTCCCGATACATCCGATGCCCATGATTCAGATCATTCAGAAGATAACTCTAAACCTCCATTCTCCCAACCTCCCGTCACCCCACTAGAGACGGGAAACCAGAACGCCCCCTTAGAAAAACCAGAAACTTCCCCAGAAGATTCCTCCGTTTATACTCTACGCATTCTCCTGGCTGAAGATAACAGCGTCAATCAAAGAGTGGCGATAAAAATGTTAGACCGTTTAGGTTATCGCGCCGATGTGGTCAGCAATGGCTTAGAAGTGATTGAAGCCCTGCAACGGCAATTTTATCATATCATTTTAATGGATGTGCAAATGCCGGAAATGGATGGACTCGAAGCGACTCGATACATTTGTCAAACTTGGCAAACATCCCAACGTCCCCATATTATTGCCATGACTGCTGGAGCCGCCGATGGCAATCAATGGCAATGTCTAGAAGCGGGGATGGATGATTATGTCAGTAAACCGGTGAAAGCCGAAGCCCTGAAAGCGGCGTTAGACCGAGCTAAAAGTAAGCTGCAAGAACTGAACACGGTATCTGCTCCAGTTAAGTTAAATTTAACCATGAATCCGGGAAGAGAAGAAAGCTTAGATTGGGAGATTTTTAATCGCCTGCGAGATGAGTTGGATAGCGAAGATGACCCGGAATTTTTTACCGAGTTGATCGATCAATATTTGCAAGATGTGCCCAAAATTCTGGAAGAGATGAAGCAGTCTGCCCAAACAGAAGATAAGGAAACGTTAACCATTAAAGCTCATACCCTTAAGGGTAGCTCGCGAACCTTTGGGGCTAAGGCTTTGGCGAATTTATGCCGAGATCTAGAAGCTGAAGCGCAAACGGCGAGTCTGGTAAAGTTGGGTGAGAAAATTGCCCAAATTGAAGTAGAATTTAATCATGTTAAATCTGTATTAGAACAACAGAAGCAATAATTGTATGATGGATCGATGAAACCTCAGACTATTCAGCCATTGACCTCCGATTTGGTTCGAGCATACTTGTGGGATCGAGTGGGTGGGTTAGAGTCCTTTAATTCCCAGATTCATCTCAAAGATGAGATGTTGCTTTTTCTGTTAGATACGCCGAGTTATAAAGGAGAGCAAGAGCAGGCGATGCTGGCTTATTTTAAGTCGGCTCAGGAGATTGTCGATCGCGTGGATCAAGCGATCCAATGGCATCATCGGGATTGGCATAATATTGACCGTTTTTTAGAGTTTGCTTGTGGGTATGGACGGTTAACGCGATTTTGGGTGAACAAGCTCGATCCACACAAGGTTTGGGCTTCCGATATTTATACGGATGCGGTTGATTATGTTGGGCAAGAGTTGGGGGTGCATGGGATTTACTCGGCGATCGATCCGGAGAGTTATGAGTGTGGAGAACAGTTTGATTGTATTGTGGTTTATTCTTTGTTTAGTCACTTGCCCGCAGATCGGTTTGTCCAATGGTTAAAGCGCTTAGATGATTTACTTTTACCCGGTGGTTTATTGCTGTTTAGCGTTCATGATGAAGCGGTGAAACCACCCGGTTATGAGATGCCGGAATCGGGGATTTTATTTGTGGAACAAAGTGAAAGTCAATCTCTGGATCGGGCGGAATATGGTTCGACTTGGGTGACGGAGGAGTTTGTGAAGGGGGCGATCGCCGCTTCGATGGGTGATAAAGTTTCTTATACTCGTATCCCCAGAGCCTTTACCCTACAAGACCTCTATGTGGTCGTTAAAGCCCCCGATCGCGACTTTTCTGATTTAAACATCAATTTTACCCCCAAAGGCGCTCTAGAAGACTATTTCATGGACGATCAGGGGCGATTTTTTCTGCGGGGATGGAGCGCCATAGTGCAACCGGATCATGGAGTGGCAGAAATCCAAGTGTGGTGGAAAGGAGAAGGGGGGAATCAATTACTGCAAAAATGTATCCCGTCCACTCCTTCTCCAAAAGCAGCGCAAGTTTTGGACATCGATCCGCGATGGACGGAACAAGCTGGATGGTGGTGTGCATTCAGTCTACCGGAGGAAGTGGATTTAGAAACCGGTATCCTGATGATTAAAGCAGTGAGCGATCGCCAGAAAGAACGGATTATTGTCTTAAACTGGATGAAAACCTTATTACCGGATGGTATACGGACTCAACCAGCCCCTAAAACCACTTGGAAAGATGTGATTCGCTCTCAGACCAATTGGTGGCGCTCCAAAGTCTTAGATAATATTTGGTCTAATAATATTCAATCTAATTTAGACCGCGCCACCCTTCAAGCGACTTCAGATGGCCCAGGGATGATTTTAGAATTGGAAGGATGGGTGGTTGCTTTGCATTCTGATATAACTGTTGAAGATATCCAAATTTTCCTCAATGACACACTGACACAGCGCTGTTTACCCACTTGTCTGCGTCCCGATGTGGCTCAATATTGGGGAAAACCCAATTATGTTTATAGTGGCTGGATTGCCCAATTTTATCATCCAGAAGAGATCCAACCGGAGCGCGATCGCCTACACATTAAAATCATTGACTCTGAAGGAGAAATTCATACCCTTTGCGATCAGATCCTGGCGATCGTACTTTAAGAAAACCTATTACCTATTACCGCGCGAAGCGCTGTAAGCATTGCACGACTAACTCAATGGTGCGATCGTCGGTTAACATCCAAGGATGAATAAGAACAGGAACCGTGATATTTTTGCCCACGGGAACTTGAGAACTGTTGGCGGGCAAAATCATTAAATCGTTGTTCGTCCAAATAGAGGTAAACTGAATCGAATTCAGTCGATCCAGATCTCGATTTAAATCTTGCAAAAACTCACTATTGGGACGCATTTGTACGCAACCGGGGTTTTGGCGGAAGTAGGCCATTAGGCTACCATTATGGGGAGAAGATAGGGTAATGAAGCGATCGCATCTTTTTAACCCTCCCAAGCGCTGCAAGTAGTATCGGCTAATGATTCCTCCCATACTAAAAGCTACGATATCGAAGCGTATATCTTGACTAAAGGCTTGGTCTACATACCCCTTAATCTGTTCGGCCAATCGATCTAAACCCACATTACCATTATTGGGTACTAAATCCAGAGCATAGGTGAACCATCCTTGACGCTCTAACACCGCCGCCATTTTCTTAAACACGGCTCCAGTGTCATCAATACCATGAATGAGTAAAACCGGGTTGTGAGTTGTCATGAAAAAATCCTAGAGAGACAAAATCCGAGTGTTACTATAAATTGTAACCTAGCCTCCATACCCGTGCAGTTATATCAAATTCGCTTATTCATGTCCGCGAAGCGGAAATACCCTAATTAAAAATCCAGGGAGCAAGATGCTCCCACTCCAGTCATATCAAAGAATTCGAGGAGTGCGGGCATCTTGCCCGCTTCTTAACAAATTTTCATGTCCGCTTGCGGAAACCGGACTTGATATTATGCCATTCTGGGATAAGATCGGGGGGACGTGAGAATGAGCGATAATCCTCCTAACGATAGCTAGTGGTTTAACCACTGCCCCCAACCAATACTCGTTGTTCGTTATGAAAATTGTTAATTGATATAACACTATGAGTTTAATTATTTCTGATGAAATTGTTGCCGCTAGTGGTTGGTCTGAAGATGAGCTACTGCTAGAGCTAGTTCTGTTGTTATTTCAGCAGGAAAAAATTAGTCTAGGGAAGGCTGCTCGGTTGCTCAATTTCTCCCAGATTCGATTTCAGAAAATCCTAGCAGAGCGCGGGATAAACCTCCATTATGATGTCTCGGAGTTGCGCGAAGATATCCAGTATTTACAATCTAAAGGATGGTTATGATTGTTGTCAGTGACACTTCGGTTTTGAATGGATTGGATTGAGGTTGGTTTGCCTGGCGATCGCCAACTCATTGAAACGCTGCAACAATTGTATCATTTGGATATTGGAGAATCGGAGGCGATCGCTCTGGCCTTAGAAGTTCAGGCAGACGAGTTATTAATTGATGAACGTCTTGGACGCAGACAAGCTATCCGTTTAGGACTCTCAATTACCGGTCTGTTAGGCATTTTGTTAGTGGCCAAGCATAGGCAATTGATCGTAGAAGTGCGACCCATTATCGATTGTCTGATTGAAGAGGCTAATTTTCGAGTCAGTGAGGCTTTGTATGCAGAAATTCTAGCAACTGCTGGTGAATAATACAGCGAAAGTGATTATTGCGTACCCCACATGAAACCATCCTAGAGAGAAAAAATCGGAGTGTTACTAAAAGTGTAACCTAAGCTCTATCCCCTTGCAGTTATGCCATTCTAGGACATGGGGACGCACAGATGCGGGGATACCGAGACGCGGAGACGCGAAGATGGGCCTATTCCCTATTCCCTATTCCCTATTCCCTAACGCGAAGCGCTCTATTATGACTAAACTCACCTATTTTCTCCCCCTATCCTTACTCCTCACCGGGTGTCTCAACAGCACTGCAAACATCTCCATTGTTCCTCCTACCTCCCCCAATCCCATGATGCAAGCGGCTAACCCCATGCAACCCCCCGCCGATACGCCCGCTAACGGTCTCTGGGTGACCTCAGAAGAGGGTCAAACCCAAGTTTTTCCCTTAAAAAACACTTCCGTCAATGCCACGGTTTCCGGCAATGTTTCCCAGGTGGAAGTGACCCAAACCTTTGAAAATCCGTTTGAAGACCCCCTAGAAGCGGTGTATGTGTTTCCGCTCCCGGATGAGGCGGCGGTGTATGATATGGAGATTAAACTGGGCGATCGCATCATCAAAGGCAGCATTAAAAAACGGGAAGAAGCCCAGGAAATCTACGAACAAGCCAGAGCAGAAGGACGCACTGCGGGACTTTTGGAGCAAGAGAGGGCGAATATCTTCACCCAATCTTTAGCCAATATTCGACCGGGAGAAAAAATTGAGGTCACCATTCGCTACACGGACTCCCTCACCTTTGAAGGCGGGAATTATGAGTTTGTCTTTCCCATGGTAGTTGGGCCGCGCTATATTCCTGGTAACTCTATTCAGGGAACGGAAGATACGGATCAAGTGCCTGATGCTTCTCGGATTACGCCCCCGGTACTGACACCGGGGAGGCGATCGGGTCATGATATCCAAGTTTCAGTTAACATTGATGCGGGCGTTCCCATCAGCAATATTAGCTCGACTTCCCATAAAATCTTAGTGCGGCAACAGCGCAACATCACTGAAATTCAACTCTCTCCAGAAGACCAAATTCCCAACAAAGATCTCGTATTGCGCTATCAAGTTTCAGGACAAGAAACCCAAGCTACTATCCTCACCCAAAAAGATAGCAATGGGGGACATTTCGCCGCCTATTTAATTCCAGCTTTAGACTATCAACCCAGGGAAATTATCCCCAAAGATGTGGTCTTTCTGATGGATACTTCCGGTTCCCAGTCGGGCGCACCCATTGCCCAATCTCAAGCCTTGATGCGAGAATTTATTCAGGGTTTAAATCCTGATGATACGTTTACAATTATCGATTTTTCTAATACGGCTCGCCAGTTGTCTGCATCTCCGCTAACGAATACCCCGCAAAACCGGCAAAAAGCGCTCTCCTATATTAATCAACTGAACGCCGAAGGGGGAACGGAATTGATGAATGGCATCAATGCGGTGCTGAACTTTCCCCCACCCCCAGAAGGACGGTTGCGGAGTGTCGTCTTACTCACCGATGGCTATATTGGCAATGACCAGGAAATTATTGCGGCAGTGCAACAGAATCTGCAACGGGGAAATCGCTTGTATAGCTTTGGTGTGGGCAGTTCCACGAATCGATTTTTGTTGGATAGACTAGCAGAAGTGGGCCGGGGAACGGTGCAAGTGGTACGCCAGGATGAGAATATCGACCCGGTGGTGCAGAAGTTTTTCAGCCAAATTAATAACCCAGTTTTAAGCAATATTGAGGTAACCTGGAGCGGTGCAGGAGAAGCTCCCGAAATTTATCCCCTCGCGCCCCCAGATCTGTTTGCCAGTCAGCCGTTGGTGCTGTTCGGACGCAAGGCAGACAGCCAGCCAGGGACGTTAAGCATTCGGGGGGTTTCGGCAGGGGGAAAACGCTATGAACAGGTGTTCTCGGTCAATTTTCGGGGGGATAGTGAGGCGATCGCCCAGCTCTGGGGTAGAGCAAAAATTAAGGATCTGATGACGGAAATGTTTGGCGGCGAAACGAAGTCGGGAGTCGATGCAGTGACGCAGACGGCTTTAGATTATCGCCTCTTGTCTGAATATACGGCATTTATCGCCGTCAGCGAGGAAGTGCGCGTTAACCCGAATGGTGAACGAGTGCGGGTAGAAGTTCCGGTAGAATTACCTGATGGCGTGAGTTATGAGGGCGTTTTTGGTTCCCCAGAGGAGGATCAAGCGGTGATGCAAAGTGCTGGAACTAGAGGAGCATCCCGTTCTGCATCACCTTTAAGGATGTCAGCACCCATGCCTGCTGCGGCTCCTCCTCCTCCTGCTCCCCTAATGGATAGCATGGAAATGGAGCTTGCTGAGGAAGAGAAGGTAGAGGTAGAGCCACGTATTGAAGTGATGAAGGCTGAGGGACTGAGTGAGGAGGCGATCGCCGCTTTAACCCAATATATCCAGTCTATCTCCCTTCCTGACGAAGTTTCCGGCGATCTGACCTTAGAAGTCTGGACAAATAATGGGCGCGTCCGTCGGGTGCTTCTAGATGAGGAGAATTCCACCATAGAAGACGAAGACGTTATTCGAGCAGTGCGATCGGTTTTACTCGGTTGGCCCGTTCCCAGTTCCGTTCAGGGTACAGTATCGGTAACCTTGCGAGTTAACGGGAATTAACAGACTTAGGGACAGGGAAACCTGTCTCTCATTAGTCTTGATCGAGATACCGATTCCACCAACTTTTGAGAAGAGGGATAAAACTTAAAAATGGGAATGAATCACCCTTACTTTCCCAAGGAATTAAGATCGATGTATATCCCCTGATCCCCCAGCCCCAAAAATGGTTGGGAACCAGAAACCCGGTTTCTCCAAGAAACCGGGTTTCTAGGCATAGGTGGGGGCAGCAAATCATCATATCACCCCTTACTTCTATTGCACTATGAACATTTACCCCGACGACAGTAGTCAATACTCACAACCCGATTCCACCGTACCCGAAGCCTATGGCACGACGTGGGACGATAGCACCACCAGCTTACACAGCGATCCAACATCATCGCCCGATCCAGACCCTTATCTCACCCATGAGGATCAAACCTATCAGTTCAGCCATGACCATTATGACCCCAATCAAGACCCGTCCCTAGTGGTTGGACATCCAGCCGAGGAAATGAACTACTGGCACGAGCAGCAAACTGATTATAGCTGTGGAATTGCTGCCCAGCAATCGGCGATCGAGCATCTCACCCATCACCCTTACTCAGAAGCGCAACTGAGCCACTATGCCCAACAGCGAGGTTGGTACGATTCCGCTCATGGAACCCCTAGTGAGGACTTTGGCAAACTTTTGGCAGATCAAGCCCACGTTCCTGTCGAGAGCCATGTGGGGGCAAATTTAACCGACATCAGCACCAAATTAAAGCAGGGTGAAGAGGTTTTTGTTGGGGTTAGTTCCACCGTCGAATGGTTACCCGAAATCATCGACCCCCATTTACTCGCAGGACAACCTGCCGACCACATTGTACAAGTGATTGGGGTAGAACCTAAGCCGGAAATTGCACCACCTACCCATGTCATTCTCAATGATCCAACCTCACCAGAAGGACGCGGTGTAAAAATTCCAGTCGAGCAATTTCAAGTCGCCATGGATGCCAGTCACGATTATATGGCATCCACAGAAATGCACAATCAACCCTCTTGGTTTACCAGCCATTTAGGAAATACTGAATCCATGACCTTTGGCTGTAAGATTACTACTAACAACTATCATCACACAGTTTATCTAGATTCCAGAGAAGTTGGCACGTATAACGGCAACAGTTTCTATTGGAGAAATGGCAATGTTGCTGGGAATTGGAATTGCAATAACCATCATGCCTATAATGCTCATGGACAAGATTTAGGCTATGCCAAAACCTGGTCAGATGCAGCGTTACTCATCTACAAACAAACCCATTAAAATAACCTTGTAGGGGCGGGTTATACCCAAATCTAGAAATCTCACCCAAAACTTCCCTAAACCCGCCCCCACCCTCTCGAAAACCCACCAAAAATGGTGCGTTACATTTCATTAACACACCCGACTGGACTATTTCATCTAATTTGATGCATTAGATTTTGTTTGTAGTGATTGCTTGAGCAATCTCCAGCTAGGCTTTAAAGCACTAAAGTGCTTACTACAAACAAAGCCCTATTTTAGGTGGGTCAGCCCACTACGAAATCGGAGAATCAATCATTATGAGCGAACAAATTACCATTGAAGACATCTACAAACTTTTCCAAGTATCCCAAGCGGAAGCAGACCGACGACTGAAAAAACTGGAGAAAACTGTCGCCCAAACCAGTAAAGAAGTCGCCGGGTTAACCACGCGCTGGGGGCGATTTGTAGAAGAATTAGTCGAGCCTGCCGTCGTGCAACTATTTCAACAGCGAGGCATTCAAATCGACCAAACCTTCTCTCGCGCTCGACAGCGAAGACAGGGACTAGCCATGGAAATTGATATCCTAGGAGTCAATGGTTCTGATGTAGTTGTAGTGGAGTGTAAATCTCGGTTATCGAGAGATGATGTGGATGAATTCTTAGATAAACTGCTACGATTTAAGCAGTCATTTCCCACTTACCAAACCTATCGCGCCTATGGAGCAGTCGCAGCCATTGAAATTGACCGAGGGGTAGACCGATATGCTTATCAAAATGGTTTGTTTGTCATTCATCCATCGGGCAATACGGTGGAAATTGCCAATGATACAGGATTTGAACCGCGCACATGGTGAGGCAATGAACAATTAACAATGAACAATGAACAATTAAATCCTGTAGGGGCGGGTTATACCCAAATCTAGAAAACCAATCCAAAACTTCCGTAAACCCGCCCCCACCCCCTCGCTAGACTTTTAAGCACTAAAGTGCTTACTACAAACAAAGCTCTATTTTAGGTGAAACAGTCCACTACAAAATTATCGGAGGAAATTATCATGAAATCACTGCCTGGAAAACAAAGATGGTGGCAAAGAGCTGGAAATTGGGCTAAATCTGTTTTATTTCCCACTAAAGCCATTATCGATAGCCGACAAGAAAATACTGAAATCATAGCCGCTAATCAACGGGAGATTGCCCACAAGCAGCAACAAATACAATTAGAGGGCTTGAAATTGCAATATGTCCAGCAAGAGCAACGACGCGAACATGAAGCGGAGCAAGCCGCATTGTCGCGAGACTTCCAAGCCAAACAAGCCGAACTCTCCAGGGAACATCAAGAAGCCCTGACGCGATATATTCAGGACTCCGAAAACCGCCGGTTAGCCTCGCGCATTGAACATGAACGGTGGCTAGAGTCGCAACGGGCACAACTGCAACGGGAATTGCAAAAAAGCCAGCAGGAATTCAGCCTGTTTATGGCATTCTTGACGGCTAAAATTAATCGAGACACGGATGAAGAGCGGCGCATTCTCGATAACCAACCTTGGCGGACTCCGCCTAAACCTTTGATGCAATATTATGAGCAATATCGAGACCGGTTGCCGATTCCGCCTTTGGTGGTGGTTTCGCCTCCGGATGTGGAATTTGACCGCTATCCGAATGCGGGTTCTGGACTGCCCCGAATGGCGAATGATATTGAAGATGAATTGAGCAATTTTTTGGGTTGCCATTATCCGGAACGGGACTCGGAACGCCCGGCAAAACCGATTGCGGGACTCTGGGACACCAACCGCATGAAAGATGGGGCGGCGGTGTTGTCGTTGCATTATCTGTTTGCGGCTGTACCGACGATTATTTTGGAGTCTAAAGTTGCGGGGGATTTGCTCAATTTTTCTCTGTTTTCCTGGGACGCGGGACAATTGGACTGGCAGAAAGAATCGATTTTATTTCAGTTTTCTCACAAGGAGTTTATTTACGACGTGCAGCGAGAGTTGGCGCGGGAGTGGGGACAGAAGAAACAGAAACTGATAGAAGCGGGTTTAGATGTTCAAGAAGCCATTAGTGATGCTAAAGAAAATGAGATTGACGAGTTTAACTTAACGAAACTGCTGAGAGAAGAAAAACGTATAGCCTCGAATGTCAAAGTTGCAGTAGAATATCGCCCCACACCTTCGGGTATTATGCGGTTGAAGAAATATCTCAGTCAACTCCATTGTCTTGCCGCAGGGATGGCGCTGGATGATTATCATTTACTGCGTCATGGCACTGCGCCGAAAATGCCGGAGTTGCTGGCTGAGTTTATTGAGGGGATGCCTGACTATGAGGTGCAACCGCTTCTGGAGATTGTCCTGACTCACTATCAAGCGTTGATAGAAGCGTCGGGTGAAGTGTGGTTTGATGTGCCGAGTTTGCTGTTGGATGTGGCTTTGGCGTTCTCGAATTTACCGGATTCTAGTCCGACGCAGCAGTTGATGGAAATTTCTATTAACCGTTGGCTTTCCCAACGTCAGCTACCAGGGAGCGGTGAGCCTCTGGAGACTCTGGGGAGTGCGTTGAATATTGCCGATGAGGGCTATGTGGCGAAATTGAATCGCTGTTTGTCGGTGCTGGGAGACTCGCGGCAACTGGATATTGCCCAATCTTGCTATCGTCGTGGGGTGAAACGTCTGGAAGCAGAGGATTATGAGGGAGCGCGGTATGATTTCGAGCAAACGATTACTCTGGCTCCTCGCGCCATTGCCTATTATCAGCGCGGTTTAGCCTATCAGGGGTTAGGAGAACTCCAGCAGGCACTTACGGATTTGGATAAGGCGGTGAATTTGCAACCGAATCAGGCGAAGTTTCATGAGGCGCGGGGAGATGTTTATCGGCAGTTGAATAATATTGAGATGGCGCTGGCGAATTATGCCGAGGCGGTAGAGTTGGGTTCTGAGAGTGCAGCGCAGAAGTATGAGGAGTTGCAGCGCTGGTGGACAGATGAGCGCCGGAAGGCGAAGGAGGCGGAGGAAGCCAAACAACGGGCTGAAGCAGAGCGACGGAGAGTAGAGGAAGAGCAACGTAAAGCTAAGGAAGCTGAGGAAGCAGGACAACGGGTCACCAAATCAGCAATAAAAACAATGGCAAAATCAATAACAGTAGCGAGTTCATTAGATGCAATAAGGGCAAAGAGTAGAATGTATAACCGGTTACTCTCCGAGAGGAAGGAGTGAGGAAAACCACGACGACGGTGAATCTGGCAGCGATCTTATTGAAGTCCCGGCGCACGTTATTGGTGGATGCTGATCCTCAAGGGTCAGCATCTTGGTGGTGCGATCACGCATCGTCTAAAGGCCTAATAGGTTCAACTCTTCTCGTAATTCGGCAATATTCCTCACCCTCGACCAATCCACATCCGCATCAGCAAGCAAGTCGATCGCCACGCCAATCAGATGCTGAGGATAAGTGCGATCGCAATCGGGAATCGTATCTGTAATCTTTGTAAAATGAGCGGAAAATCTCAGAACAGACTGGAGTCGCCATCAACACTATCCGCAAGGTCAAGAGCTGTATGAGGCTTCTTAGCTGAGTTCAACGCACTCAACGCCGAAACTGCCCCGCGCACCTGGTCGGGATGCACTTCAAGATATCGTTGTAATTGTTCCAAGTTTCGGTGGCCTGATATTTCCTGTATTACGCGCAAAGGAATTCCAGCATCGCTCATTCGAGTTAGGGCTGTCCCGAAGACCAGAAACCCGGTTTCTTCAAGAAACCGGGTTTCTAGACATGGGTGGGGGTTCTGGATTTGGGTATAACCCACCCCTACGGTTTTTGGGGAATAGGATTGGGGATGGGCGATCAAATTGTTACAAACTATTGCCTGTTGGCGATCGCTCAAAAACCGATACAAAGATGGGTTTAGCTTTGTCCCCACTGACTCACTTCCTTAATAGAGAGTCCCAAGATTTCAGCCACCTGTTCGCGACTCATCCCCATACTCAAAAGCCGAGGAATTGCTGCTTTCTGCGCTTGTTCGGCAGCATTAGCCCGTTGTTCAGCGTTGTTGGCTCGTTGGTTAGCCCTCTCAGCCTCTTCCTCTGGCGTAGGAATCCAATTTCCCTGGGCATCATACCAGCGTAACCATTGTCGCTCTAATCCATGGTATTTTCCCAACCATAATCCCAGTCCTAATTCTAATTCGGGAAACCAGAATCTCGATTCAGTCAATTCTTGTTCTTGATAGCGATTTCTTTGCAGTTGAAAGACTTGTAACTGGTCTCGATAGCGGTCAAAAACAATATAGTAAGGAATGCCGAGAATTTGCTCGTAGACTTCCCATTTGGTTGGCTGTTTACCCCGTCGCTTGGTTTTACCCAAGTCTTCATTGCGGGTTCCTGGGGAGAGTAGTTCCACGATCATAATCGGTGGCACTTCTTCTTGCCAGAACACATAACTTAACCGAGCTTCGGTTTCGTCGTACAGGTGAGGTACTCCCACTACAGCATACCAATCCGGTCGCTTGTACCATCGGGGATGTTCGGGGTCATAGTAGAGGTTTAAGTCACCAGCAACTAGGATTTGTTCGGGGGGATAGGTTGGGGGACGGAATGTGGCGCTACAGAGTTCGGCTTGCCACACATGATACAGGTCAGGCAATCCAGAATCTCCTATTTCTTCGCTGGGTAGATCGTACATGGTGGGCAGGGTTTCTTTGTCGGGGAAGGGAGGAGAAACCCGTTTGAAAGCAGTTTCGGTGGGAGACATGGCAATGGCGTTTAAGTTGGGTGGTTGTATTGTAACAATGCTCTCTCATTTACCATTGAAGATCGTCATATAAATCAGCCAAAGAGATCTCACAAGGTAGAGAAGTCAACTTCACCAAATCTGCTCTACTTTGGTATTCAGAAAATACCCATTGATTGACTTTTGCTTTATAATAATGCTCAACTTTGGTTTGATATTGATCGATTAACAGATACTCTTGAAAACTGGAAATACTGCGATAGGCGGCAAATTTTTCATCTTTGTCATAGTTTTTAGTCGATTTAGAGAGGACTTCAGCAATCATCAAGGGATTGGTTACGGTTTCCTTGCGCCCTTCTTGCAGTTCCACTGGAAGAGAAATGACCATGACATCCGGGTAATTGTAACCCTGCTCTGTGTAGCGAGTTTCTAGGGGGTAGAAGCGATCGCTCCTTAATCCTCTCCCACTTGATAGCCAAACTGGGACAGACGAGCGCGAGAGTGTCGCCATTTCGGTCTGACCTTAACAAATAACTCCAAATAAACCTGACCTAAAATCAGTTTTTGCATCTGTTCCCGTGCCGCCGTACCAATACTTTTGAGCATCGATCCCTTTTTACCAATCAAAATCGCTTTTTGGGAATCTCGCTCCACATTAATTGCCGCAAAAACGCGGGTAATTTTCGGAGTTTCTTCCACTCGTTCAATTTCGACAGCCACCGAATGGGGCACTTCTTGGCGCGTCAACAGTAAGATTTGTTCCCGGATTAATTCACCCATAATAAAGCGTTCCGGTTGGTCAGTGACCAAATCGGGGGGATAATAGTAGGGGCCAGAGTCTAAGTTTTCCGCCAACCGGGTTTGTAGGGAGTCTAACCCCTCACCCGTAAGGGCAGAAAATTTCAGGGTTGGCCAATGATGAGCTTGGGCTAGTTGCTCATAGGTTCGATCGATCGCCTCAAAATCATCCGGTTGTTGATCCGCTTTATTCAAACCGAGAATAATCGGTAACTTCACATTCGAGAGCAGCTCGGCAATATAGCGATCGCCCCCTCCCGCAGCCACCCCACTATCGACCACAAACAACACCACATCCACCGATTTAATCGCCAATTTCGCATTTTCCACCAACACCTTCCCCAACTCATGGTGGGGTTTATGAATTCCAGGAGTATCCACAAAAATAAACTGGGCCTCTGAAGTCGTCAGGATTCCCCGTAAGCGGTTGCGTGTCGTTTGAGCCACCGGGGAAGTAATGGCAATTTTTTGGCCCACCAACTGATTCATAATTGTGGACTTGCCCACATTGGGACGGCCGATAATCCCCACAAACCCAGACTTAAAGCCAGGAGGGGGTTCGGGAATTAAATTGAAAGATGCAGGGGCAATATCGTTCAAAGCTTCAGATTCAGGATCGCGAGAATGGGTCATGGGGGATCGTAAGTCAGGAAATAACAAAGATTAAGTCAAGTTGACGTTATGGAACTTTCAGAGAATTTAAGTTTAATTTACTCCTGTAAGGGCCACTTAGCCCTTTCTCTTCACTCAACTTAAAAGCTACAGGAGGACAAAGTTATGGGAAAACGCATTGGCATTTTAACCAGTGGCGGAGACTGTGCCGGTCTCAATGCTGCGATTCGGGCTGTCGTCTATCATGCCATAGGAACCTACGGTTATGAAGTCTTTGGCATTTATCAAGCCACATTAGGGTTGTTGGAGAGGCCTCCAAGAGCAATCCAGTTAACCCGCACCAACATTCGCGGATTATTGCTCACCGGTGGAACCATGTTAGGAACGACCAACAAGGGTGACCCCTTCGCTTATCCGATGCCCGATGGTACATTACTCGATCGCTCCCAAGAAATGATCGAAGGATATCACCAACTCGGTCTCGATGTCCTATTAGTCATCGGTGGAGATGGATCTCTCGCCATTCTGCGTAAACTGGCCCAACAAGGCAACATGAACATTATCGGTATTCCCAAAACCATTGATAATGACATTGGCATCACCGAGCGCTCCATTGGCTTCCAAACGGCGGTTAATATTGCCACAGAAGCCCTAGACCGGCTCCAGTTTACCGCAGCCAGCCATAACCGGGTCTTGATTCTAGAAGTGATGGGCCGGGATGCGGGCCATATTGCCATCAGTGCCGGAATTGCTGGCGGTGCGGATGTAATCCTGATTCCCGAAATTCCCTACGATATCAATAAGGTTTGCGATCATATTGTTAAGCGTCGAGAGCTGGGTAAAAACTATTCTCTGGTGATTATCTCCGAAGCGGTGAAAACCATTGACGGTGGAGCCATTACCAACGTGGATGTCCTTGGAGAGCGTCGCTATGGAGGGATCGGCCATTATATTGCTGATAGCATTACCTCCAAAATTGGCGCAGAAACCAGGGTAACTGTATTAGGACATACCCAACGGGGAGGCATACCCGCAGCCACCGATCGCCTAGTCGCTTCTACGTTTGGAGTAGCCGCCGTCGATTTAGTGGCTGAGGACAAGTACGATCACATGGTGACTTGGCAACATCGGCAAGTCGTGAGTGTGCCCATTGAAGATGCGATTAAGCATTATCAGACGGTTGATGCCGAAGGTACTTTGGTGAAAACGGCTAGAGGGCTAGGAATTTGTTTGGGGGATTAAATCCTAACACAAAGGACTGAGAGCAACTTGTTTTAGGAGCAGAACTCAAAAAAGTGGCTCTCAGCTCCTTGCTCTATAATCTTCAAGAGACTAAATCAGGAATCAACTCTAGAACCGTAGTTTGTAAAAAATCACGTTGATAGAAATCAGGATCAACAATTTCCCGATTGAACACAATAATATCTAAGTCAATACATCGAGGGCCATTCTTGTTTTCAGTTTTAACTCGCCCTAACTCAATTTCAATCTGCTTTAATTTACAGTTTAAATCTTCCTGGCTATCAGCAGTATGAATTAAATAAGCTCCATTCACAAAGTCAGGCTGATTAGTCAAACCTAGAGGTTTCGTTTGATAGAATTGAGATTCCTTAATCAAGATTTGGGTTTCTTGCAGTTTGCTTTTCGCTTTGGGAATATGGAAACTGGGGTCAATGTTAGAGCCAACCCCAATGACTGCTTCGTTTAGCATAATTGTTTAGTCAGCGAAGAGGGAAAATACAGGGCTTTGCGCTAGGCAAAAGGCAAAAGTATTGTTCTACAACGTTTTGAACATTACAGCACTTTCCTCTGCTATGCCCTGCATCAATGGTGGTTTTTAAAGATAGCCAGAATAGCTCACTCGCTAGATTGAGTCTGTTTTTCACTCCCCCCACTCCCCCACTACAGTGCTTCGCGCTGTAAATTCCGTATTCCATAACAGTGCGAACCACTGTATAGAAGAGAAAAACTAGAATGACCATCAAGGAAAGTTGCTGCGGTGGGCTTTGAGTTTAACCGATACAGAATCCGAAAAGCGTAGAGCATAAGGTTTATCAACTTTGACCTTAGTCCAGATTACTTGGGGATCTTCCATCACAACATCAATAATGGTTTGAGCCATTCTTTCGATCAAACCATAGCTACGGCTTTCTACTTGTTCAATAATTTGCTTGGTGATCAATTTATAATTGACCGTATCTTCGATTTTGTCTGTTTCCGAAGACTTTTCGGCATCAAATCCTATTTTGATGTTGATGACGACATCTTGTTTCTTTTCCCGTTCCCAATCGTTAATCCCAATCAACGTTCTTAATCTTAGATTAGTTATTTTAATGACACCTAAACCAGTTTGAATCCCTTTGGTGTGCTTTTGTTCAATTTCTTCGCAGAAAAAGGTGTTTTGCTTGACTGATGACTCGGATGCTGTATGGCTTACTGATATCATAGTAGTTGAAATAATTTTTTGTTAACTTTATTTTAAATCCATTTTAACCTATGCCTACCAACCTTGTCTATATCCATTCTCCGTATTTTCCTAGTTAATATAACTTAATCTCGGAGTGCAGATTATATCTGCACTCCGAGATCAGTAGACTAGGCCATCACCATCCCCCCATCAACGTTAAAGACTTGACCGGTAATATAGGCGGCTGCGGGATCGGCAGCAAGGAAACGCACCATTCCTGCCACTTCCTCCGGTTGACCATAGCGACCCAGGGGAATGAATTTGAGGATTTCATCGGCCGCCAGGTCTTTGGTCATGTCAGTGGCGATAAAGCCAGGCGCAACGGCATTAGCCGTTACGCCACGACTGGCAATTTCTTTAGCTACGGTTTTGGTAAATCCAATGACTCCGGCTTTGGCGGCGCTATAGTTGGCTTGACCGGGGTTTCCCATCAGGCCAGAGACAGAGGCAATGTTGATGATGCGGCCTTTGCGTTTTTTGAGCATAATTTTACTGACGGCGCGAGTACAAAGAAAGACTCCGGTTAAGTTGAGGTTAATGACCGCTTGCCAGTCTTCGGGCTTCATCCGTAGGAGTAGACCATCTCTGGTAATCCCGGCGTTATTGACCAGCACATCAATCTGTCCCCATTGATCCATGACGGCTTTAACCAGGGTATCGACGGCTTCGGCTTGGGAAACATCGGCTCCGATCGCGATCGCCTCTCCCCCTTGGTCTTTGATTTGACTGACCACTTCTTCGGCTGCTGTGCTAGAACTAGCGTAGTTAACCGCAACTTTAGCTCCTTCTGCGGCTAAGTCAAGGGCGATCGCCCGACCAATTCCCCTAGAAGCTCCCGTCACTAGAGCCACTTGATCTTGGAGTAGATTTCCCATAAACGACTTCTCCTGCACTTTCTTAAGGTTTTATTGAGGTTAGGCTTAGGGCATTTTGCCTTAGAATGGGGGAGATTGCCTAACTTTTGCAGAATTTAACATGGCCGTTAAAAAGCAATTCACCAGTTTTTCTGACCTCCTCACCCAATCTGATGTCCCGGTGTTGGTCGATTTCTATGCCACTTGGTGCGGCCCCTGCCAAATGATGGTTCCCATTTTGGAGCAAGTCCAAACTCAGATGGGCAAAGCGATCCAAGTGGTCAAGATTGACTCAGATAAATATCCCCAACTCGCTTCTGAGTACCAGGTCGAAGCCTTACCCACCCTGATTCTGTTTAAGCAGGGGAAACCCATTGATAAGATTGAGGGCGCGATTAAAGCAGAACCCCTGATCGCCCGTCTCCAGTCCCTGATTTAAGAACCGTACAGAAATTTTGCCCACGGTCTAGCTTTTTTCTAAAACTTGTGTTAGATTAATGAGAGTGGGTAATCAACGGTCGCATCCGTTCATTTACTCAAATTGCGGGTATAGTTTAGTGGTAAAACCATAGCCTTCCAAGCTATTGATGGGGGTTCGATTCCCCCTACCCGCTTTTGCCTAATTGCGTTAGTTCTGTTAGGGGTTGTCGGTTCGATTCCCCCTACCCGCTTTTACCTAATTGCGTTAATTCTGTTAGGGGTTGTCGGTTCAAATCCCTCTCTCCGTTTCTCATATCTGATAAAGTTCTTGCCTTTGCGGTAGGTTGCGATCGCCTCGAAATCCCTTGAAAAGCTGCAAGGTGAGGAGATAGGGAATTTACTCATCACCCCACCTTACGCTGTATATACGCTGTATATTACGATTCCATGGACACCACGGCCGCAGCCGGTAAAGCCAAAGGCGAAGACCCGGAGTTAGGAATCGAGGCTAACTTTTTTGCGCTACTTCCGTTTTCCCCATCTTCACTAAGTAACACTTCGCGAATAAACCGTACCAAAACCCGTTGAGCCAAGCCACTAGCAATTTGTTGCCCCATTTGTTGGGTTTCGGGTTTCAAGAGAACTTTGGGCAAGAGGGGCACAATTTTCATGGGGTCAAACCCTTGTGTTTCTTGCACAATTTGTAAAATTCGTTGAATATGTTCGAGGTTTTTCTGATCGTCAGGATTGCCGTTTGATATCGGTTTCACGGGAGTCTGACCATTCATACCGACCGTTTTGCGGAAGCGATCGCTCACGGTTTCCAACGTCGTGCGTCCCAGGGTGTCCACACTTTTAACAATTTCCTCGACGATGCGATCGCGGATAAAGCTGCCGCGATCGGAAAACAGAAAATCAATGGTCTGATTCAACACCACATCTAGATCGTAATCTTGGCTATTGCGGGCATTTTTGAGCAAGTTTTCCAGCCGATTCCAGCGAAAACTACCATCTTTGAATAATAACTCCCTTAAAGAGGTTCGCAATTCTGGGGACTGATCTGTTAATAACCGTTTAGCCACATAAGGATAGGCCTTACTCAACACCTTAAAATTGGGATTTACATTAATGGCAATCCCTTCTAAAGTCACCAGAGAGCGGATAATCAAGGCATAATAAGCGGGAACCCGGAAGGGGTAATCATACATCACCTGGGAGAGTTGATCCGTAATATTCTTAAAGTTCAACTCAGCCACAGACGCGCCCAGAGCATCATTAAAAACTTGAGATAGGGCGGGAATAATGGGAGTTAAATCCGTATCGGGTGTCAGAAATTCTAACTTGACATAATCCTGGGCTAAGGACGAAAAATCGCGATTGACTAAATGAACGATCGCCTCAATCAACCCATAGCGTTGATAGGGCTTCACCTCGCTCATCATGCCAAAATCCAGATAGACCAACTTGCCATCCCCAGAAGCCAGTAAGTTACCAGGATGGGGATCGGCATGGAAAAACCCATGTTCGAGCAGTTGCCGCAGGGAGCATTCAACCCCCACTTCAATTAAATAGGAAGCATCTAAACCTTGCTGGCGAATTTTCTCTAAATCGGTTAACTTTGTCCCCGTGATCCACTCCATGGTCAACACCCGACGGTTGGTGTATTGCCAATAAATCTGGGGCACATAAATATCCGGTATGTAGCCATATAACTGCTCAAACCGCTCTGCATTCCTCCCTTCATGGGTATAGTCCATTTCTTCATAAATGCGAGCGCCAAACTCATCGGCGATCGCCACTAAATCACTGCGGATGCGCCTATTTTTCTGTACCCAAGCCGCTAAAGAGCGGAGAATATAGAGATCGAGAGAAATTCTTTCCCGTAAATCGGGACGTTGAACCTTAATGGCAACCGTTTCACCGGATTTGAGCTTGCCCTTGTAAACCTGACCCAAAGAAGCAGCCGCTACCGGTTTAGAACTAATCTCAGCATAAATAAATTCTGGGCGATCGCCCAACTCCTCCTCAATAAACTGATAAGCCACCTCATTGGGAAACGGAGGCAGTTGGTCTTGAAGTCGGGTTAACTCCTCTAAAAACAGGGGAGGCAGCAGATCCGGCCGAGTCGATAAGGCCTGCCCCACCTTAATATAGGCTGGCCCCAACCGGGTTAAAATTTCCCGCAAATGAATCGCTCGCTGGCGCTGCTTTTTTTCCGAGCTGCCGGTTCGCTTATCCCACCATAATCCCACCAGCAATCCCAAAAATGACCAGACCAACTCAAACATCCGTCCCCACACTTCCCAGGGACGGGAACGGTAAAAGTCCATCAACTCCACTGGATCGTAATGGATGTCAGGGGGTTCCACGGCTGAATCATTCGGTAAGATCGTCTCTTCTGACATGGGACTAAAATGTGCAGAAGAAGAATAAGCAGGACTTCCAGAGTCCTGGACTGTTGACAACCCCTGTTGATGGGAAGATGAAGATGGCATATTGACATTCATGACTTGAGGTGGGCTAGATCTATTACTGATTGTAAAGTAATTTTAACAATTCCCCCCCTCAACCCGCTCGATCAATTTGATTCGGTTCCCTCGATCAAGTGCCTTTCTGGTAAGTAAGCCGTCTATGTTAATCTCCCTAAAAATCGAGAACTTTGCCCTCATCGATCGCCTAGAATTGGACTTTGGCCCAGGATTAACCGTCCTCACCGGGGAAACCGGAGCTGGAAAATCCATCATTCTAGATGCCCTTGATGCTGCTCTGGGCGGAAAATTAAACTCTAAAGCGATTCGCTCTGGAGCCTCACGCGGGATCATTGAAGCCACCTTTACCCTCTCCCCTTTGGTGCTGGAATGGTTGATAGCCCAAGAAATTGAGCCAATGGAAGACCAGACGGTAACTTGTAGTCGAGAGATTCAAATTTACCAAGGAAGTTGGCGATCGCGATCGCGCTTAAATGGTCTAGTGGTCAACCGTACCCAAATGTCCACCTTGCGGGAATTATTAGCCAGTCTCACCGCTCAAGGACAGACGGTACAATTGGGCAGTTCTGAGCGGCAACGGGAATGGCTCGATCTCTATGGAGGAGCATCCCTATTAACCGTTCAACACCAGGTGGCGGGGGCCTATCAAAAAGCCGAAACGATGCGATCTCGCCTAAATCGACAACGTAACGATGAACAATCTCGCCTGCAACGGATTGACCTCTTAGAATATCAACTGAGCGAATTAAATCAGGCCCAGTTAACCACCGCCGATGAATTAACCGAACTCGAACAAGAAAGTCAACGGCTCTCCCACAGCGTCGAACTGCAACAGAAAAGTTATCAAATCTATCAGGCCTTGTATCAGGGTGATCGCTCCCTTGCTGCCGCCGATTTGCTCGGAGAAGCCAAAGATCTGCTCGATGACATCCTCTCCTACGATCGCCAACTGCAACCGATCCTAGACTTAGTAAATGAAGCCTTAGTGCAAGTCGAAGAAGCCGGGCGACAAATCAATACCTATGGAGATAATCTGGAAACCGACCCCGAACGCCTGGAAATAGTCGAATCTCGGATTGTTGAACTCAAGCAAATCTGCCGGAAATATGGGCCATCCCTCTCCGAGAGCCTCACCTACTGGCACAGCATTCAAGCAGAACTCGATGACCTCACCGCCAGCAGTGAATCCCTAGAACAATTAGAAAAAGACTATCAACAAGCCTTAGATCAATTAAAAACATTATGTAATCAGCTACACTTACAACGGCAAAAGGCAGCCGCTAAACTAGAAGCGCGTTTGGTCAAGGAACTCAAACCCCTAGCCATGGACAAAGTACAATTTAAAGTCGCTCTCACCCCCATCGGTATGACCGCCACCGGTAGCGATCGCATCACCTTTGGCATCAGTACCAACCCCGGAGAACCCATTCAACCCCTAGCCACCACAGCCTCTGGTGGAGAAATGAGTCGCTTTTTATTGGCTCTAACCGCCTGTTTTTCCCAGATCAACCCGGTGAATACCTTGGTGTTTGACGAAATAGATGCCGGTGTCTCTGGACGAGTCGCAGAGGCGATCGCCGACAAACTCTATCAACTCTCCCAAAATCATCAGATTCTCTGTGTCACCCACCAACCCCTGATCGCGGCTCTAGCCGATCACCATCTCCAAGTTCGTAAAGAAACCATTCACGAATCCGCCGATAACCTCAACCGAACCGTCGTTCGAGTCCGTACCCTAAATAGCGAACAACGCTCTCAAGAACTCGCCCAACTCACCGGAGGCAACTCCGCCCTCGAAGCCCTATCCTTTGCCCAATCCTTGCTCGAACAAGCCCAAAAAAAACGCCAACTCCATCATCAGCCCTCCTAAACCCACCCAATCGTCCCATGGAAACCAACCCTCCAACCATTTTTCGGTACACTAAAAAAAACTTGCCCAGAACCAAGGCCAAAGCCAAAACAATCCCTCGGATCGCGAGTCTTCAGGGCTACAAAACCCAATTGTGATTAAAATTAGGCTATCCTAACTCTTGAATCTTCGAGCTTTCTCCTTTAAGATCCACCTAACCTAGGGTGTCGTTATCTTAGCTCTGCTTATAATTAAAAAATTGTGCCGTTAGGCCCTTGCGTTTTCCACCAAACCAAGACATAAAACTTCTATATCGGTGACATCTATGGCAACATCATCTTCCAACTCTCCCCTTGTGGACACCACCGCCACCACAATCGATATTGATGCAGTGAATTCTGATGGATCATCTTCCCATACCGTATCAGCAACGGTCATAGATGTAGACGGTAATGCCACCGAACCGGCTCCCCCGGAACCCAACGCCAATCCCCCCAGAGGCGGAGGCTTAGTCACCACAGGAGGCGGGGGGGATTTCTCTAGTTTTCTAGCGCCCCTAAAAAAAGATACCTTCAAGCAAGTCGTTACGGACGTTGAAGACAAGCTCAAGGTCGTTAACCAAACCCTATCGATGTTGGATAACCTACTGGACAACCAGGGGTTTGATGCCATCCTCGATGAAATGTTGCGATCGATTACCCTGAAAACCGGGGAACTGCTCAACGCCGATCGCACCAGTATCTTTCTGTTTGATGAAGAAAAAAATGAACTCTTCACCATCGTTGCCAAAGATGAAAAAGGCAACGCCCTAGAAATTCGCATTCCCGCCGATAAAGGGATCGCCGGAGAAGTCGCCACCTTTCGTAAAGTCGTCAACATTCCCTACGACTTCTATGACGATCCGCGATCGACCACCGCCAAAGCCTTCGACAAAAAAAATGGCTATCGTACCTACACCATGGTTGCCATGCCCCTGGAAAACGAAGAAACCGGGGAATTAGTCGCTGTAGTGCAACTGATTAATAAACTCCAAGTTGATAGCGATCGCGAAGCCGAATTAGACGAAAAAATCGACTTCAACGGCTTCACCGAAGAAGATGAGCAAGTCTTCAAAGAATTTGCCCCCTCCATTCGCCTGATTCTCGAATCCTCCAAATCCTTCTACGCCGCCACCCAACGGCAACGGGCAGCCTCGGCTCTCATGAACGCCGTTAACTCCCTGAGCAAAAGCAGCCTCGATCTAGAAGACACCCTGAAAAAAGTCATGGATCAGGCCAAAGAACTGATGAACGCCGATCGCTCCACCCTCTGGCTTGTAGACGAAGAAAAAGGAGAACTCTGGACAAAAATCCCCATTGGCGGCAACCTAACCGAAATTCGCATCCCCAGAAGCGCCGGATTTGCCGGTATGGTAGCCCAGTCGGGCGAACCCCTCCTGATTCCCTTTGACCTCTATACCGATGAGCGCTCCGAAACCTCCAAAAAAACAGACCAAAAAACCGGGTATCGTACCTGTAGTATGCTCTGTATGCCCGTCTTTAACGCCGACGATCAACTGATTGGCGTAACCCAACTCATTAACAAGAAAAAACAAGGCGAATACCCTGACTACAACCCCGAAAATTGGCCCGAACCCCCAGAACAATGGAAATCGAGCTTCAATCGCAATGACCTAGAATTCATGCGAGCCTTTAATATCCAAGCCGGAGTCGCCCTACAAAACGCCAAACTCTTCGATCAGGTCAAACAACAACAAAAAATGCAGGAAGATATCCTGCGGAGCTTAACCAACGGCGTGATTTCCACCAATAAGAAAGGGTATATTATTGCCGCCAACGAATGTGTCAAAGAACTGTTAGGACTCGATCACACCGAACTAGAAGGGCAATTGCTCGCTCCCCTGATTCGGATCAAAGAAGGAGATTTTAACAAGTGGTTTGAAGCTGCCCTTGCTCCGAAAGGCGATAAAGATCGCCAGCAATTTTATCCCGATCAAACCCTAATTCTGTCCGGAGCAGACGGGGAAGACATTGAGCAGAGCGTCAACCTCTCCATTAACTCCATGAACGATGCCCTTGATCCGACCAAAATCAATGGCGCATTAGTAGTCATGGAAGACATCAGCGACGAAAAACAAGTCAAGAGCCTCATGTATCGCTACATGACTCCAGAGGTAGCAGAATCTTTACTCGCCAGTGGCGACACCGGACTCGGTGGCAAACGCAAAGAAGTTTCTGTTCTGTTTAGCGACATTCGCAGTTACACCACCTTAACGGAGAAATTACAGGCCGAAGAAGTGGTAGCCATGCTCAACAGCTACTTTGAGGAAATGGTTGATTCCGTCTTCCGCTACGGTGGAACCCTGGATAAATATATCGGCGACGCTTTAATGGCCGTGTTTGGCTCTCCCGCTCCCCTAGAAGATCATGCCTGGTGCGCCATGCAAACGGCGGTGGAAATGCGCTATCGCCTAGCCGAATATAACCAGAAACGGAAAGAACAAGGCTTGATGGAAATTAGTATCGGCATTGGCATTCACTCCGATGTCGTCGTCAGTGGTAACATCGGCTCGTCTAAACGCATGGAACTCACCTCCATTGGTGACGGGGTGAATTTAGCCTCCCGTTTAGAAGGAACCAGTAAACAATATGGAACCGACATCGTAATTAGTGAAAGAACCTATACGAATTACATCGATCGCGTCTATGTCCGAGAACTGGATAATATTACCGTAAAAGGAAAGAGCAAACCGGTTACCATTTATGAATTGCTGGGCATTCGCGAAGGCACTTCAGTCGTCGGTCGCCCCCTAACAGAAAAACAAGAAGCGGTGAAAACCCATTATGAGCAGGGACGACGGCACTATTTACAAGCAGCTCATGATAAATTATCTTACAACGAAATCCTGATAGTCTTGGAGCAGTTAGAAGAGTTATCAGAGTCAGAGTTGAAAACCATCTCCTATGATGAAACCCAGATGCTCTCCAAGATGTTGGCCCAGGTTGACCGGGATGAGTTAATCGAAATTTTAGGGGAAGCCACCTTAAAACGGATGCTAGAGGTCGAAGATCTTAGCCGCAAAACGGTTACGGATACTTACTGGCAAACCACTTTACCGGAAAAAGTCAATGAACTCACTCCTCGTCAAGTGAAGAAATTACTGCAAGCTAAAGTGGGCCAATTTGCTGGCGCAGCAGAAACTCGGCAAATGTTAGCCGAAGAAGCCCAGGAAATGTCGTCTGCCCAATTGCGTAAATTTATTGATTTGGCTCGTCAACCCTTTGCCGCTAAAGCCAAAGAGTCCTTTAAACAGGCTCAAGAGGATTTCCAAAAGGTGCTAGAAGTCGATCCCAACAATAAAGCCGCTAAATTGCATATTCAGCGCTGTATGCTTTATGAAGATAATCCTCCGGATGAAACTTGGGATGGAGTCTGGAAACTTACGGAAAAATAGACCCGCCTAACCATGGCTTAACCTTATTTAAACATAGGCCGCTTGACCGCGATCGCCTTTCTGGTTTAGATTAGTTTAAGAGTGGGTACTATCAGAATAAGGGTGTAAGGGTAAACCCCCTGCTCAAGGTCACTTACATTCCTGGAACCTGGAACTCTGGCTTCATCATTCTCATCACTAAGATATTGATTCAAGATTAAATTAACAGCAAATTGGGTTTATGAACGACGTGAATTGGCAGTCGGAATATCGAGATTGGATTGGTAAAGTCCGTCTTTTCTTAAGGCAAACCGCCCAAGCCTACTTATCAGATACACCAAGACTGCCAGAAACTATTGCCCAGCAAATTGTACCATTGTCGCAAAAAGCGCAAGAAATTAAGAAAGATTACCAGGATGAATCGGGTAATCTGCCCGAAGGCGATGCGGATCTGTTGTGGCTCGATCAAGTTTGTCAGTTTTTGCGGGAGTTATCAGGTGTATATTTATCCGATCAACCCTCTTTACCTCAAAATCTGTTCGACTTATCCAGCCGAGCGCGGGAATTGGCAAAAGAGGCACAACGGATACAAGACAATGGCTCTAGCTCAACTTCGGCCTATACTCCAACAGAGAATACCTCCAGCTCTGACCTCGACAACTCTGGAGATTCTCCGCTTCCCCCTGGGGTCAGTCATGACCTAACGATTGAAGACCTGCAAAAAAAAATTAAAATTCAGTGGGCCAATAGCCAAAACCCCAATGCTCCCGAATGGCAACAATTAATTGTGCTTTTGGATGTGGCCAAAGGACTCTACCGTAATTTAGTTTAATCGTTCCTTAAACCGATCGCTCAGAACTAGCAGGACTAGAACGGTATAATAGCCTCTACAGAATTATCTTAGGTTCATGATGCTCGATTGGTTATTTAACGGCGCAAACCTCTTTGTGCTGCCTTTTTGGACATTGATGATTGTCTTACCCAATTGGGGGGGCACTCGATGGGTAATGAAGTCATTCCTGCCCTTTGTGGCTCTAGTCGCTCTATATGTCTATCTTCTAGTGGGCACAATTGACGGAGAATCGGCGGCTGCTTTAGCCAATCCCCAATTAGCCGATTTAGCTCGGTTATTTGCCAATCCCCAGGCAACGGCAACCGGTTGGGTGCATTTCCTGGTAATGGACTTATTTGTGGGACGCTGGATTTATTGGGAAGGACAACGAACCGGAGTTTGGACGATTCACTCCCTGATCCTCTGTTTGTTTGCCGGGCCCATAGGTTTGCTCTCCCATATCCTGACCCAAACCCTCAGTGAGCGATTCTTAAGCCAATCTTCAGAATCAAGGACTCCAGAAATGAGTTAATGAAGATATTGTTGGTTTCACAACAATCTAGCGATCGCGGATCGGTAAAATAGAAGGGAGGGGTCGAACAACTTTCCCCTCCCGATCCAATTCTTATTGTGTTCAATAGAGGTCATTAAACCCCTTCCGTATGGAATCAGAGAGCGAGTCTGGAACTAGGGCCGAACCCCAAAAACCTAGGTTGGCAGATGTGATTGGCACATTCATTGCCCTATTAACCTTGACCTTACCCCTGTGGGCGATCGCCTACTATTCTTCAGGTAATGTCAACATTGTACCCGGCGTGAGTTATCCCCTACCCCAAGCTAGAGAATGACCCCTACCGATTAAAATTATCCCTCAATTGAGAACCCCCAATTCAGACTCAAGAGTTGGGAATAGTGACATCTTCCCCTAAAATTTGATTCGGGGAAAGGACGAGCCATCCTCTCCCCTCCCGTAATGCCATTTGGAGAAAAATTTTGGATTTATCACTCATTCCCGCTCAACCCAAACCGGACTTATTAAACGTATTGATCGAAATCACAGCCGGAAGCCAGAATAAGTACGAATATGATAAGGATTTACAAGCCTTTGCCCTAGACCGAGTATTGTATTCCTCTGTCCACTATCCCTATGATTATGGATTTATTCCCAATACCCTAGCCGATGATGGCGATCCTCTTGATGGTATGGTCATGATGGATGAACCGACCTTTCCTGGATGTGTGATTGCGGCACGACCGATTGGGATGCTAGAAATGATTGATGGCGGCGATCGCGATGAAAAAATTCTCTGCGTTCCCGATAAAGACCCCCGGTATAGCAGTGTCAAATCACTCAAAGACGTTGCTCCCCATAAACTCGATGAAATTGGCGAATTCTTCAAGACTTATAAAAATCTGGAGAAGAAAGCCGTGGAAATTCTCGGTTGGAAAGATGTTGATCAAGTCTTACCCTTAGTCGAGCAATGTGTCAAAGCGGGTGCTAAATAACTAGCTCCGTTCAGCTTAGGGGCCTTCAGTTGTCCCCCAACAGACGTGGCTCCAATCCAGGAATAAAAGCCCAGTTGAGTCACGTCTGACCATCCCAGAGTTAAACGCTCCCCTCTAAAAAAATAAATTAAGGTAAAATCAGAACATCTAGGTAACCTGAACATCAACTTAAACATTCAAAGTCCTCAAACGTCCCCACCCTTAAGGGATGCAAACCATCCAGAATAACCCATTAGGGAGTAACCTAGATTTAGGGTGCAGCAAGTCTCAATCGCATAGACTCGTAAACAAGCGGTATTTATCAGCATTGCTCAGACAACAGGAGACTAATCTAAAGAAATGCGTACAGGGAATGGTGGGAAATCTAGCTCAGATCAGGTTAAGATGACCCAATAGACTCTATTTACATTTCTCCCTCCTCTTGTACCTCCCTGTGAATCTCACTAGGAAACCTGAAAAGCAATGGCTAGGCTAGACATTAAGATGACTTCAGATCTAGCTCTTTACCAAAACAATACTCAGCTAAACCCAGGCTAAATTTAGCGAAAGATGTCACAATCCGATCCCTCAGTTCCTGTTGTCAAACCCGTATCCAGTGCGGATCATACGGAATCCTTTGTTCCGTCTCCCTTAACCCTGAAATTCTGGGGGGTTCGAGGTGATATACCTACACCTGGTGAACAAACCGTCCGCTACGGTGGCAATACTTCCTGTGTGACCCTAGAAACCCCTAAGCATTTTTTGATTTTTGATGCTGGCACAGGGGTTCGCGTTTTAGGTAAATATCTCTTAAGTCGGATGCCTGTAGAAGCTCATTTGTTTCTGTCCCATTGCCAGTGGGATCGGATTCAGGGCTTTCCGTTTTTTGTGCCCGCATTTATTCCCATCAATCGATTTTATGTGTATGGCTCTTCCGCCGTTAATGGGGACTCCATGAGACAGCGCCTCAAGGAACAAATGCAACCGCCCAACTTTCCTGTGCCCATTGACATTATGGGATCGGAGCTGAACTTTCGCGATATCGATCCGGGGGAGGTGCTGAAGTTAGAAGGGATGGACGTTCATACCTGCTGTTTGAACCCCATTAACCAAACCTTGGGCTATCGCGTTCACTATCACAATCAAATTGTGGTCTACGCTACAGATATCGAAGCCCATACCGATCAACTCGATCCGAACTTGATTGAGTTAGCCCAGGAAGCGGATGTACTGATTTATGATACTCATACCTGGATGATTGATGAGGAAGGGGCGAAGGATAATCCTCAACCGAAAGATTGGAATTGGAAAAGCGGTATTGAGGTGGCACAAAAAGCTGGGGTGAAGCAGTTGGTAATGTTTCACCACGATCCCCGTTATACAGATGATTCTTTGGATCAGATTGAACGACAAATCCAGGCGGTGTTTCCCCAGGGTCAATTAGCCCGTGAAGGGATGGAAATTGTGGTCAATTAAACCGTAAAAATTCCCCAATAGAAATAACGTATTTGATGATATTACCCTTCTAGTGCTGAAGCAGCGATAAGGCTTGGAAGAGGTCACTGGTGAGGTGTTGGGCATCGGTTTTTAGGTGTCCGGAGGAATAAGTAGAAACCTCTAGGGGCGTGCCGATGTTAATCTGGACGGAGCAACCTTGTTGGGGGAAGGCTTGGTCGTAATTGAGACTGATGGGTAGGATTTTGATGGGGGTTTGGGGGGAGTGGGTTTGAGCTTGGAGGGCTAGACGAGCTAAACCGGGTTTGAGGGGATGGACTTGGCGATCGCGATAAATATTGCCTTCGGGAAAAATCACTAAGGCTTCTCGATTCCCTAATAATTCTAATCCATGGCGTAGGGAGGAAATGGCTGGTTGTTGGGGATTAATGGCAAATCCCCCTAAGCGACGAATAAACCAGCCTTGAATGCCGCGCATTTCATTGGCAGACACCATAAACCGCAAATGTCGCCCGGTAATATCTTTTCCCAGAGCATAGGGAACCATCAAACAATCCCAGCGAGAGCGATGGGTAGGCGCAAGAATTACGGGTGAACCATCGGTGGGGAAATGTTCCGGCCCTTGTACTTCAATGGAGCGAAAATAGGAGGGTAAGACCAGATGTCGAGCAAAGGGGTAAACCAAGGGGGTTAACCAAGGAGAAATGGAGGATGCAGTTGGAGGGGTGGCGATCGCCTTTTCTTGTCCCTGTAGCGGTAACCTTAATTCCCATTTCGATAATTGAGCTAACATCAGAACGTCTCCTCTAACAATGCTTCTTAAGGTTTACTTTAATCAGCGTTTTAGGGAGGATTGGCACGGATGATGACAGTTTGTCTGTTGTCACTCTGGGGTAAGAGGGAATTGTGGAGTGTTAAGACAGTAAATTTCCCAAAATCAGGCTAATGGGGTTGGCGAGAATGGAGCCAACTGTGCCACAAATAATGGCGGGGATGATCAGGGTTTCCCAGCGTTGAGCAACTGCCATGGCAACTCCTAGGGTGGCGCTGCCGATACTGGCGTTGGAGGCGATGAGGATGTCAGCCCATTCAATATTAAGGAGTTTACCGGCAATCAGGATCACTGCTACGTGGGCGAGGAGAATAATCGCAGCAAATTGGAGGAGTAGGGGGTTGAGGGCTAGAAGTTCGGGGATACTGGTGCTGGCTCCGAGGGTGGAGAAGAAGAGGAGGATCAGGAGTGCGCCAAATTCTTCAATTCCGGCGAGGCGATCGCTAGTGGTAGAAAAAACTTGAGTGAGAATGATGACAATGATGGTGGTGAAGAAGAGTTCACTACCGGGTAAGCGGATGGCGGCGGCGATCGCGTAACCGAGGAGTGCCGAGATCGCGCTAACGGCGAGGGCAAGGGCTAAATCAAAGCGGGTGGGAGCGGTTTGTTTGAGGATGGTGGGGATGGGAGCGCTACCGAAGCGAATGCCCCAGTCTTCTTGATGGGGGCTAAAGAAACTGGGGATACCGGGAATAATGGAGATCAGGAGCCAAAAGAGGATAAAGAGGCTGGTGATGAGGCGATCGACGGTGTTGAGGGTTTCTAGGGAGATTGAGCCTTGAAAGTCGAGGGCAGAGGCAACATCGGCAGCGTTGATGGAATTACCGATATATTGAGCAACAAAAATAGCAGCGAGTTTTCCCCCTTCTGTTCCCAAGGGTAGGAGGATGAAGCCAAGAATTGCGCCTAAAATTGTGCCGCCGATGCCACAGGCTAAGAGGAGGAGGGTGGCTTTAGCATGGGTGGGCAGTTCCCGTAAGTCAATTTGGGAGAGAATCAGGGGAATGGCGAAGGTGATGCCGTAGGTGGCGATCGCTGGGTAGAGGGGGGCGCTACTGGGAATGAGTCCCAGATGGCTACAGAGACTCGCCAGACATAGAACCAGGAGGGCAGCTAGGGGGGGCGTTCCTCGGCGGGTTTGTTCTGTCCAATAGCTGAAGGCACAGAGACTCAGCAGGATAGCTCCTAGAATGAGATTGGCGTTAGGAACGATAAAGGTATCAATCATCCAGAGGTTGGGTTAGAGAACGGCATCTAGGAGGCGATTGGCATTATAGCGGATGGGGTCGGTGCAGGGAAGTCCGGTGAGATGTTGGATCTCGGAGATCGCGCCATCGGCTTCTTCTGGGGTACATTCGTAGGTGTTAAGGGCGATCGCCTTTACCCGTACCGGTTCAGTAGCGCCCGCTACACTCGTCACCCGCTCATACAGCTCAATCACCTCCGGAAGCGCTGGAATAGCCACCTGGGGAGCATGACGGATATGGGTTTGTCCCCAACGATGTACCAAAATCAAAGCCGTCGGTTGAGAGCCGCGAATCAAGGGTAAAGTAGCCGTAGAACCGGGATGGAGCAGCGACCCTTGACCCTCAATATGGAGAATATCAGCCTCCGGGCCATAGGCTAACACCTGCTGTTCGATCGCTCCCGCAGCAAAATCCACCCGTACCGCATCCAGAGGCACTCCCTTGCCGGAAATCATAATTCCCGCTTGTCCCGTGCCGATAAAATGGGACTTTAAGCCCCGCTTTTGGGAGGCTCGATGCAATTCTAAACTGGTGGACATTTTGCCAATAGACATATCTGTACCCACCGTCAGCACCCGAATATTGTTTAAATCTCGCGCTTTAGCCGTGCCAATAGTTAGATTGTTCGGTTCTTGGCGAATATCCCAAATGATTTGCCCCGGTTTCAGAAAAGATTGAAATTGGGGCGCGAGGGGGGTATGGAGTCCATTCACCACAGAAAGTCCCCCTTCCACTGCTTGCTGAATTTCCTTCACCCAAGGTTCGGGGAGAGCGCCACCGGATGGAGCGATACCGATCGCTAATACCTCTGGTTTATAGGTCAAGGCTTCGCTTATATTGGCAACAATGGGGATATTACGACTGATGCCGGTTAATGCTTCTAGCGATCGTCCCCCACTCTCTTCATCAATCAAAACCACCATATCCGCTTCACTGTAGCGAATCAGAGACAATCCCGTTTTGCCAGCCGTTCCCTGAAGTCCCCCATGGAGCAAAATCGCCACCCGACGGTTACGAGTGAGTAAATGGGAAAAATCAACCGTCATGTCGCGTTACTCCTAAACCAGGTTGAGTATTGAGGATTAGCCGAGAGTTTTCTAAGGTAGCTCCCCTAAAGGGATCATCGACTAAGTTCAGATGACTATCCAAGTCCAGATAATCCACCAAGGGGCCCAAATGAGCGGCGGCTGTATTGGACAAACTACTATCTGAGTAACACCCTAACATCACTTGTAAACCACAAGCGCGAGCCGTGTGAATCATGGCCATGGCTTCACTGAGTCCCCCAGCTTTCATCAGTTTGATGTTAATTCCGTGAATGCAATTCGCCAAGGGGGGAATATCAGCGCGGGTGTAGCAGCTTTCGTCCACGAAGATGGGTAATGGGGATTTGTCGTACAGTTGAGCTAAATCTTTTTCTTCCCCAGGAGGCAGAGGTTGTTCAATGTACTCAATCCCCCATTCTTTCAGGCTCTGGGCCATGGTAATGGCTTGATTTAAGTTCCATCCCCCATTCGCGTCCACATAGACCTTACAGCCTTCAGGAGCAACCTGTAAAAGGGCATGGAGCATGGCGCGATCGGCCTCTATCCCTTCTGGACTACCCAATTTGACCTTCAGATATTGCACAGGGGTTACCTCTAACCAATGGCGCAACCGTTCTTGAGCCGCTTCTGGCGTACTAATGCCGATGGTAACGGAGGTCGGCGGGGTTTTCTTATGGTCTAATCCCCACAGTTGCCACAGGGGAAGGTTAACCGATTTTCCCAACCAATCATACAACGCCATATCTAGAGCTGCTTGCACCGCAGAAGGCAGTACAGTACCAGATTTAGCTAGAGTCAGTTGGCACTTCTGCCGCTCTAGGGGACTGAAGGGTTGGAGAACCGGTGCAATTTGCTCCAAAGCTGCTACAATCTCTCCAGTTGTCTGGCTTTTGCCTCCCGTGGAAAAGGGCGTGGCTTCTCCCCATCCCGTGATTCCACGGTATTCCACGCTCACCCAGATATTAGTGTTATGGGTATTGCTCCCGCGACTAATTTTCAGGGCAAAGCGCTTATGGACAGTAAAAGGGGTAATCTGGATCTGCATCAGTGGGTACACTCAACTTTTTTTGAGGGTAATCTGGAAATGGAGATTTCACCACTGTATTTCACCACTGTATTTAAAGAGGGTTTGGAAACTTTTCCCAATTTTAATAAGTTAGAATGCTAGGGGAGGCAGAGTGAATTATAATTTGTTGTCAAAAACAACTCAGTCAATCAATAACCTTACTCGATTCATCTCTATAAAGCTAAATAATATCATAGCTAATCTTCTAAGAATATTGCCAGTTAGCTCAGAAATGTTAGGGCCTATTAAAGGTTTTTACCAATCAACATCAGACTTTATTTCTAGTCAATCTCCTAACTTAATTGGTGATGAATATAGGTATCAACCAGTTTACTTTGAGTCAGATCAAGAAATGAGGAAGCCAATTAGCTTAGATCAAGAGGAACATTGGGAATTCAAATCTTTCTACAATGATCCAATGCCAGAAACATTTGTTGCACATGTACCTAATGCTAGGGTATGGGGATACAGTGGAACAGTTATCGTGGCTGATGATAAGATATTAGCAGATGTTTCTCGAGAGTTTATTCCGAACTTAAAGTGTCATAGCAGTTGGAATAAGATGAAATTTCCATCGATTAGGAAATTAGAAGGTACAGCAGCCGTTTTATCAGCTACAGGTGGAGAAGGTTTTTATCACTTCCTTTTGGATGTTGTCCCACGCCTTAAGCTAATAGAGTGTGCCAAAATAAGCTATACTGAAATAGACTATTTTATAGTGAATAGCTATCAAAAAAAATTTCATCAAGAGATATTAGATAAGTTAGGAATTTGCAAAGAAAAAATCATTGAAAGTGAAACTAATCCTCATGTTAAAGTAGACCAACTAATTGTACCCTCACTGACAGGAAATATTATAACTAAGCCGTCTTGGGTTAGGGACTACCTTTCCCAGAAAATTTTGGGTGATATCGACTATAGCTTGTACGATCAAGTTGTCCGTAAAAATAACCGTATCTATATAAATCGCGAACAAGCAAACATCCGCAAGGTAAAAAATCAAGATCAAGTTCTCGAAGTTTTAGAAAATTTTAAGTTTGAGTTAGTCACCCTAGAGTTAATGTCAGTAACTGATCAAGCTTTACTTTTTAGTTCAGCAGATGTGGTTGTAGCTCCTCATGGTGCTGGCTTGAGCAATATAATATTTTGTCATCCAGGCACTAAGGTCATAGAAATTTTTTCTCCAAATTATGTTAAACCTTTCTATTGGAGTCTTGCAAATATTTCAAATCTCGAATACTATTACATAATGGGTGAAGGAGAAGCTCCAGAACCTTATGTAGACCCTAATAAAATCACAGAAGATATTATGGTAAATATAGAATCATTAATAAAAATATTGAAAATCGCACAAGTGTAACTCTAAAACTTAACTGTCGCAAGGAGGTGAATTCCCTCAGAATCCCCAAAAGTGACGAAAGAGGGGCGGTTTAGATATGTATCAGTGAGTACAAGCAACTTTTTTGAGATTAATCAATCTGGAAATGGAGATTTAACTAGTGTATAGTGTATATAGAGCTGTATATAGAGCAGACAGAATTACACAATTTAGGGATTTTGCCCCAGTTATGCTAGGGTCTACGGTTAATAGTTATTGATATCTTCACAGGTTAGCGTTTTCTTTTTCTAGAGTCATAGGCGATCATATGAGTTATTCCAGTCAAACGGAAATTGTAATAGAAGCCGGAAGGACGGAGCGGGAATATTGGAAAGACTTGTGGCGCTACCGAGAGTTATTCTACTTCTTGGCCTGGCGCGATATTCTGGTTCGGTACAAGCAAACGGCGATCGGGGTTTCCTGGGCATTAATTCGCCCCTTTCTAACCATGGTCGTGTTTACCATAGTCTTTGGTAAATTAGCCGGACTCCCTTCAGACGGAGCGCCTTACCCCATACTTGTATTTTCAGCTATGCTTCCCTGGCAATTCTTCGCCAGCGCCCTTTCTGAATGCAGTAATAGCCTCATTGGGAACGCCAATTTAATCTCCAAAATTTATTTTCCTCGCCTGATTGTCCCCACCAGTGCAGTTATTGTCAGCTTTGTCGATTTCTTGATTTCTGGAATAATTTTACTAGGACTCATGGCTTGGTACAACTTCATTCCTACCTGGAAAATTTTATTATTACCTTTCTTTATATTCATCGCCTTCGCTGCGGCGATGGGCGCAGGTTTGTGGTTAGCTTCTTTAAACGTTCAATACAGAGATTTTCGCTATGTAGTGCCCTTTCTTGTCCAATTCGGGTTATACATCTCTCCTGTAGGTTTTAGCAGTAACGTTGTGCCTGACCAATGGCGTTTAATCTATTCCTTAAACCCAATGGTGGGAGTCATCGACGGATTTCGCTGGGCTATCTTAGGAAATGCTCAACTTTACCTACCCGGCTTCGTATTGTCCGTAATTCTAGTAGGATATCTGTGTATAGGCGGTGTCTGGTATTTCCGCAAGATGGAACGTACTTTCGCTGATGTCATTTGATGAGGGAGGGATTTGCAAGCGTGTCTGAACCAATCATCCGAGTTGAAAACTTAGGTAAAAAATACTTGATCCGCCATCAGCAACAAGAACCCTATACTGCTCTGAGAGATGTAATTACCAACGGCGTTAAATCTTTGGGATGTACTCTAGTAAAAGGAGGAAGAAAAAAGCTGGAAAGCCCCTCAAGAGAAGAGTTCTGGGCTTTGAAAGATGTCTCGTTTGAGATTAATAGAGGCGATCGGGTTGGTATAATCGGTCGGAATGGTGCAGGAAAATCAACTTTACTAAAAATTTTAAGCCGTATCACTGAACCAACAACAGGTAGAATTAATATTAAAGGTAGAGTTGCCAGTTTATTAGAAGTTGGTACTGGCTTTCATCCAGAGCTTACGGGCAGAGAAAATATCTACCTCAATGGCGCAATTTTAGGGATGAGTAAGGTAGAGATTAAGAAAAAGTTTGATGAAATTGTAGCTTTTGCAGAAGTTGAAAAGTTTCTAGATACCCCAGTGAAGCGTTACTCATCTGGAATGTATGTCAGGTTAGCATTCTCAGTTGCTGCACATTTGGAACCAGAAATTCTAATTGTTGATGAAGTCCTTGCAGTCGGTGATTTGCAGTTCCAGGAGAAATGTTTAGGGAAAATGGAAGATGTTGGAAAAGATGGGCGAACGGTTTTATTTGTTAGTCATCAGATGGGTATGATTTCTCAGCTTTGTAGCAAAGCGTTAATACTTGAAAAGGGAAAAATATCGAAAGAAGGTAGTGTTGAAAAAATAATTTCTAGCTATATAAATAGTTTGACAGATAAAAAATCAAATACATACAAAGGTATTGAATTGAATTCAAACCGAACTAAAAGTATGTGGATATCAGAAATTGGGATATATAACACATCTGGCCAACCTATATCTGAAATCATGCATACTGAATCAATAACTGTAAAAGTTGAGTGTAAGATACAAGAATTTATTAAGGGAGTAATGATAGGAATTACAACCAAAGATGTGAGAGGCAGAAAAATTTTTACAACACAGAAGTTGTTAGATGATATTTTTAAAAACAATGACCCAACTCATCTAATAACAAGTTTTATAAAACTTCCAGGTAATCTACTTGCCCCAGGAATTTATTGTTTTACCATTGCATTACATATACCAAATGTACAATTTATAGATAAAGTAGATGATGTATGCTTATTCAAGATCAATGATTGTGGTAATGAACTCTCCATGTACGGAGATGTAGACTATGGGTGTGTGTTGGTAAATTGTCAATGGGAATTTCAATAGATTGAAACATTTGTAGTAAGAAGTGAAGAAGCAGACAATTAACTAGAGTAGCAATTTAATGCACTCTCTGCTATTCATCTAGATTATTTCCCGAATTAAGTAAATTTGGAAAAAGTCGGGAAAAATATCAAGCAAGTGATAATCATTATTGACAACGAATAACTGATAGAGGCTAAAGATTATGCGATTAAAGCAGCTAATAATTAATTGGTACCAACGGCGTTTAGATAACTATAATTCTAAGTTAGTTAGAGAATACATCAAAAATGGTCGTAAACCTTGGTCGCCCGGATATGGAGTTTTCAAATTGAACCTAATTCGGGAAGCTATAGCAGATCCACAAATTTTGTCAAAATTTCATAATAGTTTGCCTCTACCAGAAAAGTATGGTGAATTTATAGATGAGCGCATTGTTGAATATCCTTTGTTATTGTCAAGAATTGATCAATATCAAGGAAATATTTTAGATGCTGGTTCAACCTTAAATAATGAGTTGATAGTCAAACATGAAGCTTTGAAAAATAAGAAACTAACATTATTGACTTTAGCCCCGGAAGAAAATTGTTTTTGGCATCTAGGTATATCTTATGTATTTGCGGATATTAGAGAATTACCGTTTAAGAATAACTTATTTGATGCCGTTGTCTCCGTTTCAACTTTGGAGCATATTGGCATGGATAATACTCTATTATATAGTTCAGATCCTATATATAAACAAGATTCAAAATATGATTTTATCCAAGCAGTTAAAGAACTCAAAAGAGTTTTAAAACCTGGTGGAAAATGTCTTGTTACTGTCCCGTTTGGTCAATATCAACATGATGAATTTCAGCAACAGTTTAATTCAGATATGGTAGAGTCTATCAAGGATGCTTTTAATCCTACTTCATTGATTGAGCTATATTATAAATATGCTGACGGTGGTTGGAATATATCAACAAGAGAAAAATGTAAAAATTGTCAATACTTTAATATTCACAAAACTAAATATTTTGACAAGAATTCTTCACTAGATTATGATGAAGACTTTGCCGCAGCAGCCCGTGCAATTGTCACTTTAGAAATGATTAAGTAATTAAGAAATGAAGATTCTTTATGATGGTCAGGTTTATCGAATGCAAACCGCAGGTGGTATAAGTAGATATTTTAATAATTTGATTACAAGATTACCAGAAGATTTTAGTCCAACAATGACTAGTTGTGTGTCTAAGAAAAAAAATCTTCCAGTTCATCCAAATCTCAAAAATTGGTATTATCAAATATTTCGTCCTGGTCGGTTATCTTACTGGATTGAAAAACATTATTTTCGGGTAATTAATCAATTAGAAAAGTTTGATATAGCCCATCCTACTTATTACTCATTACTTACCAGAAAAGAAATTAAGGATTATGAATATCCTGTTGTTGTTACGGTATGGGATATGATTCATGAAATTTTCTTTGAGCAAATGGATTCTAGTGGTCAGTATGCCCAAGAAAAACAAAAAGCAGTTAAGGCTGCGGATGCCATTATATGTATTTCTGAAAATACAAAGAATGATTTACTTAATCGCTATTCTACAGATGAAAGTAAGGTAACAGTAACTTATTTGGCTTCCCAGATAGATGCTAGTCTTGCGTTTGGCTCTGAACCCGTACCTGAAAAACCGTATTATTTATATGTAGGGAGCCGTGCTTGCTATAAAAATTTTGATGGCTTGTTATCCGCATTCGCTAAAGCTGTCTCTGTCAAACCAGAGATTGTACTTTGTGTGGTTGGTTTACCTTTTGACAAAACAGAGGAAAAAAAGATAGCGGAGCTAAACCTGAGCCATCGCATCTATCATTATGGACAAGTGAGCGATTACCATCTGGCAAAACTCTACCGTTGCAGTATAGCCTTTGTATATCCGTCATTATACGAAGGTTTTGGTATTCCTCCTCTGGAGGCCATGTCCTGTGGAACCCCTGTCATAGCCTGCAACTGCTCTAGCATTCCTGAAGTTGTCGGGGATGCCGGATTGCTCTTTAATCCTAAAGAGATTGGTGAATTAGCGGATATGCTCATTATGCTGCTTGAGAGTCCTGGAGAACGCGATCGTCTGATTGAAAAAGGCCATCAAAGGACTAAAATTTTTAGTTGGGATAAAACCACAGCACAAACTATTGATGTTTATCGTTCAGTTAGCAAGTAATTAATGGCTATTATTGATCAGAAATTAACACTCTATTGGCAGTATCAACAAGGTTTTGCAGATGCCCATTAGCAATGTGTTCGCAGTAATCCCGGTAAAGCTGTTTGATATTAATCACTGATTGCTCTTTGATTTTATTACGGTTATATAAACTCATTCCTCCAACTTCAAAACCTCTAATAAATGGGCAAGCATAAAAGCCAACTTTGTACCCAGACAACCAAGCTCTTATACCTGCCTCATCATCATCAAATTGAAAAGGAGCATATTTTTGATTAATTCCACCAATTTTTAGAAATTCAGTTCTTCTCAGAAATGTTGGCGCTCTATTAACAGACATTGTAAACATGAATGGAATACCAGAGACTGGTTCTCTATAGCAAGGTTTGGAATAAATACGCAATTTATGCAAACCAGGACATTCAATTATATTTCCAATCTGTCTATACTCCTGTTCTTCGTAAGAATCATTAGGTTCAGCCATCATAGTATCTATACCATCTCGTCCTCCAAGCATAATCAAATCTGGATAAATTTCAAATAAAGTTAACGCATCTTCTATCCATTTATTATTATCTGGTAGCATATCATCATCTTGTAACAAACAAACAAATTCTCCTCGAGCCATACTTATAGCACGGTCATAAGTTCTAACCTCAAACAAATCATTACAACGTAATAAAAAATCATTGGGTCTATCTAGGTGTTTGAGCCAATCTTGATAAGATCCATCTATAGAGCCATCATCAATTACAATAATTTCTTCTGCCGTTGTTAATCGCAGAGATTTGATAATACTATCTATATTCTGCCTGTTGTTAAAAAACTGTACGATGATTGACAATTTGGGATGATTTGTGTAACAAGTGTGTTGTTTACAACCTCTCATCTGATTAATTTCTTTCTGTAAGATCGTTTTGTGTTTCGATTGTAATCGAGAAGTATAAATGCGAATTCTCGACTTCAACCATCTTTGATAAATCTGAGAAAAGAAGTTCTTCATTGCAGCTAATAAACCAAGACTGTAAGATAAAATGAATTACGAGTGATGATATTGGAGAGTTTGTTTGTCCAATAGCCAAAAGCACAGAGGGTGAACAGGATAGCTCCTAGAATATCCCTCTTCTATCACTTTCGGAAAAAGGGGGGTGAAACCCTGATTCTTTCGTTCGTGATCGCGGGCTGTAATGGCGGAAATTCGTCAGAATTTCCCAGTTTAACAGAAGAGAGATAAAATTGGCCTTGGGAACAATGAAGGATTAATCATCCAGATGTTGAGTTATGGAACGCCATCTAGGAGTCCATCAGTATTATAGCGGATGGAGTCGGTATAGGGAAGTCCGGTGAGGGTTTGGATCTGGGTGATCGCACGCACGATTGGCTTCAATCGGGACTGCCCAGTTTCACCTTTAGTATTTGGAGAATCGGTACAATTTGCTCCAAAGCTGCTACAATCACTCCAGTTGTCTGGCTTTTGCCTCCCATGGAAAAGGTAGGGCTTCTCCCACTCCCATGATGCCATCCATCATGCTTAACGCTCACCCAGAGATTAGTGTTGTGGGTATTTCTCCCGCGACTGATTGTCAGGGCAAAGCATTTATAAATGCAATACCTTCGCCAAAACCAAAAATGCCTTGATTCGTAGGTTGGGTTGAGGAACGAAACCCAACGAATGCGTTTGGTTTCACTTCGTTCAACCCAACCTACGGGAAAATGGCGAACGTATTGTAAATGGTAAAAGGGGTAATCCGGATCAGTATTAGAAGTTAAGATCAACTTTTTTTGAGGGTAATCTGGAAATGGAGGTTCCACCACTGTATACAGATGGCAAGCAGATGTAACCGGATTACACAGTTTGGAAATTTTCCTCAAGTTGTGCTAAGGTCTACGGTTAATAGTTATTGATATCTTCCCAGGTTAGCGTTTTCTTTTTCTAGAGTCATAGGCGATCATATGAGTTATTCCAGTCAAACGGAAATTGTAATAGAAGTCGGAAGGACAGAGCGGGAATATTGGAAAAACCTGTGGCGCTACCGCGAGTTATTCTACTTCTTGGCATGGCGAGATATCCTGGTTCGGTACAAGCAAACGGCGATCGGTGTTTCTTGGGCCTTAATTCGACCCTTTTTAACCATGGTTGTTTTTACTATAGTCTACGGATTTCGCTGGGCTATCTTAGGCAATGCTCAACTTTACCTACCTGGCTTCGTATTGTCCGTAATTTTAGTAGGATACCTGTGTATAGGCGGTGTCTGGTATTTCCGCAAGATGGAACGTAACTTTTGCTGATGTAATTTAATATTTAATAAAGGAGGGATTTACAAGCGTGTCTGAACCGATAATCCGAGTTGAGAACTTAGGTAAAAAATACTTAATTCGTCATCAGCAACAAGAACCCTATGCTGCTCTGAGAGATGTAATTACCAACGGCGTTAAATCTTTGGGACGTACTCTAGTAAAAGGAGGAGTTCAAAAGCTGGAAAGCCCCTCACGGGAGGATTTCTGGGCTTTGAAAGATGTCTCGTTTGAGATTAATAGAGGCGATCGAGTTGGTATAATTGGTCGGAATGGTGCAGGAAAATCAACTTTACTAAAAATTTTAAGCCGTATCACTGAACCAACAACAGGTAGAATTAATATTAAAGGTAGAGTTGCCAGTTTATTAGAAGTTGGTACTGGCTTTCATCCAGAGCTTACGGGCAGAGAAAATATCTACCTCAATGGCGCAATTTTAGGGATGAGTAAGGTAGAGATTAAGAAAAAGTTTGATGAAATTGTAGCTTTTGCAGAAGTTGAAAAGTTTCTAGATACCCCAGTGAAGCGTTACTCATCTGGAATGTATGTCAGGTTAGCATTCTCAGTTGCTGCACATTTGGAACCAGAAATTCTAATTGTTGATGAAGTCCTTGCAGTCGGTGATTTGCAGTTCCAGGAGAAATGTTTAGGGAAAATGGAAGATGTAGCTCAAAAAGAAGGCAGAACGGTAATATTTGTTAGTCATAATATGGCAGCAATTTCTGGGTTATGTACTAGTGCTTTACATTTAAGTTCTGGCCAAGTTATTGGGAAAGGTTCCGTCGGAAATAACATTGAACGATATATGATGCTTTATCAAGATAAAATGGAGATCAACGAAAATAACCGTGTTAAATTGGGCAAAAACTTATTTCTTAAACAATTAAGTTGTTCGCCTAATCCTGTCGTCAGTGGATCAGAATTAGAAATTAAGTTAGTATTTGAAGCAGTTGAACTGACTCAAATAGAAGAAGTTGCTGTACTTATCTACTCATGTTTAGGGACTAGGGTAGCAATTTTAGATCTTAGACAACCTGATACTAAATACATAGTATCAGAAATTAATCAAACAACTATTAAAATAAAATCGTTTTATTTAATCGAAGGAAGTTACCGAATGGGTTTATATATTCGTGCTGATGAAATATATAAAGATTTCTTAGATTTATTAACAATTAATGTTAGGGCTTGTGATATAAATAAGATAGTTCCTTATCCAAAAGAAGTTAGGGGATTTGTAAAGCTTGATTTTAAGATTGTTAAGTAAGTAAACAAAATAAATGTAATTTAATGCTACTATGATTAGAACTAAGAACAGTAGTTATCATAATCGTTCTTATGGTACTAAGATTAATGTCTCAACAATGGTCAGCTCAACTAGGTGGTAAAACAGATTAAATTTCAATGGTTATAGCTGAAGCCCGTCTATTCTTGGAGTGTTAAGTCCCCGTCTACGTAAAAAAACGATCGAATAACAAATGTTTCCAGTATTAATCAAACTAACTAAGTCTTACTTTTGGCGAACTTTGATTATCAAAGTCCTGAAATTATTGCCTGTCAGCTCTGAATTTTTGGGTTCTCCTAAAAGAGTGTATCAAACAACTTCAGATTGGGTAGAAAATTTGTCTAAATATTTGCAAAATAAACACTCCAAAAAAACACTAATATATAAAGCACTTTATCCACAGCATAGAATTTTTAGAAAGAGACCTATAGGATTAGATAATAATATTCATTGGGAATTTAGGAAAGAGTATCAATTCGATTCTCCAAAAACATTTTTTGTCTTAATTCCTGAAGGAAGATGCTACAGTTTTAGTGGCTCAGTGATCGCTCCAGACGATAGTCTCTTAGCCGATGTGTCTGTAGAATTTATCCCAAACTTAAAATGCCACTCAGCTTTAAATCAACTCAAGTTTCCACCATTAAGAAAAATCCCAGGAAAAGTTGCTGTGTTAACAGCTACGGCTGGTCATAACTACTATCATTTTATGTTTGATGTAGTGCCACGAATTCATATTCTCAACTGTGCAGGAGTGGATATAAGTGAGATTGATTATTTTTTAGTAAACACCTTTGAACAGTCTTATCATAAAGAAATGCTATTGATATTAGGAATTCCAGAGAGAAAACTTTTAGAGAGCTATAGGTATCCTCATATAAAAGCTGAAGAACTATTTGTACCGTCTTTAGTGGGAGTAACAGGTAATCCACCTTTATGGGCGTGTGAGTTTTTAAGAAAAGCGTTTTTGAACACAAGCAATGGGAACCGATCGATAAGTTCAAGGCGCATCTACATCAGTCGCGCTAAAGCTAGTTATCGCCAGGTGATTAATGAAGCAGAAGTGATTGAATTTATCAAAAAACTTGGCTTTGAGAGTTTAATTTTAGAAACAATGACCGTATCTGAACAAGTCAGAGTTTTTTCAGACGTTGAAATTGTTGTTAGTCCTCATGGTGCTGGATTGAGTAATATAGTATTTTGTCAAAGGGGATGCAAAATAATTGAATTGTACTCTCCGAATTACGTAAGAGTGTTTTTCTGGACACTGGCAAATCAGGTAGGATTAGAATACTACTACTTAATTGGTAAAGGTGAGAGGCCACCTGAATACCTCGATCCTGATCATGTAAGAGAAGATATTATGGTGGATCTAGAGAGTTTATCAAAGCTTTTGAGTATAGCAAATATAAACTAATAGCAGTCATAAATAGATCGAGATCTCGAATATTTAATAGCTCACTCGAATTTTGAGTAAAACAACAGGAGAAAAAAATGACTATTGGAAAAAAAGGACTATCTATATTGTATTGGATTTGTAGCCAATACCCCAAAGTGGGTAAATTGATTATTACAATTTGGGTCAAAATACACTTAGTGTTTGGGTGGTCGCCACATCCAGGATTGGTCTGGGTTGCAGACAGATTGAATTATCGCTTTCCTATCCAAACCAAATTATTCAATAATATGAGAATAAAAGTGGACTGGAATGATTTAGGAGTTGGCTTTAAAATTTATCACAATGGCGTATATGAGAAAAACACAGTACAGATAATTAGCCAACTGCTAAAACCTGGTGATATTTTTATGGATGCAGGTGCTCATTGTGGACAATATACTTTAATTGCCAGTAGATCTGTAGGTGAAACTGGTCAAGTCCATAGCTTTGAGCCAGATCCTGAAACATTTAAGTTACTTTCGAAAAGTGTTCAACTCAACAATCTTGCCAATGTTTATCTTAACCAACTTGCCTTGTCTAGTCAGGAGGGAATTAGACACTTGTATTTTGCATCAAGTCATTGTACTGGTGCTAGTTCTCTCTCAACCCCCTATACTTACTCAGATGTAAATTGTGAAGTAAAATGTACTACCATTGACTCCTATATCCATCAAAATAAAGTTGAAGAGGTTGATTTTTTAAAAATTGATATTGAGGGTCATGAAATCGATGCATTAAAGGGTGGTAATTTGCTGTTTTCCAGTAAAAATAGTCCAATAATAATTACAGAATTTAACGAGCAAACACAGAACTATTTTGGATCTACCTGCAAAGATTTAGCTGAATTTTTAATTAATAGGAAGTATGAACTTTATATTATTGGAGGGGAATCACCTTTAAATGTTTTAGCTATACCGTATGATAAAAAAACACTGATAAATGATTTGAATGATGAAAACAGTGTACTAAAACCATATTGTTTGGAAACATGAAAAAAGTAATTGTCACTTTAGCAATAGGTCAGTCTTATCTGGAACGCTGGTACAGACTATGCTATACCAATTGGCAAAGATATGCTGAGTTGCAGGGCTACGACCTAATATGTATTAATAGTCCCCTAGATAAATATTCACGTGGAAAGTCGCGCTCTCCTTGCTGGCAAAAATGTTTAATTCTGGGTGATAAAAGAGTCAAAAAGTACGATCGCGTAGTTTGGTTAGACTCAGATATTTTGATCAATCCCAATTCTCCCTGCATAGTAGAGGGGGTTCCAGAAGAAAAAGTAGGTGCGGTCGAAATGTTTTCTAGTCTAAGTGAGTATTTCCCAGGGAGTGAGCCTGGAAAAATAGAAATTCTACAAGATAGAGCCATAGAGTTCTGGGGCTGGAAAAATACTTTTCGATCGAGCCAAGAATTTTACGCCATCTCTGGACTACCAGATCAATTTGATAAGATGATTCAGAGTGGTGTCATGGTATTATCTCCTCAACATCACCAATCTATTTTAGAGGAAGCTTATTACCATCACGAAGATTCAGTAGAACATGGTGGCGAGATGCAACATCTGTCCTATGAAATTGTCAAAAATAATTGTGTACACTGGTTAGATTATAGATTCAATCGATTGTGGTCTGAATGCCTTCTCAAAGATTATCCCTTCCTCCTACCTGCTGAAGCTCCAGACAATAAAGTAATAAGGGCTTGGAAGCGTTTTACAAGAGGAACTTCTATTCTACCACCTAAGAAGATGGCAATAGTTTGTTTAGCAAGTGCATTTATTAATAACTATTTTCTTCATTTTGCTGGGACTTCTGAATATATGCCATGGCTAAATACCAAGATTTTGAGTTGGTCACAGCTCCGTAACTATAGATTGTAATAGATTGTGATTTAGAGCTAATTCCCGAAGTCGCTGAAAGTGCCTAACAGCAAGAGGTTCACTAAAATACTAAGTTGTTCCAATGAAGGCTAAAACCATTGATATATACAGCACTTTCCTCTGCTATGAGGTACAACATCAATCCAGCAGTTCCAGCGATGGCGGGCTGATCGCGTACTTCATGACAGCGCGAAGCGCTGTAAGGATTCCAGTCTTTTTAAGATTTCCTTTAGGAATCAGCTCTTAAAGTTAAATTATTGAACATAAAAACCAATGTTGTATTTTCTTCTATGAAGACAGTTTATATTACTCCTACATACTTTAGTAATAAATCCTTAATTGGTGGAGCAGAGCGATACGCCAGTACCCTAGCTTCCCTTATGGCCAATCAAGTAGATACAACGTTGGTTAGTTTCGGTTCACAGCGCCAAAGTTATCAGGAAGGAAACCTAAATATTGAAATCTTTCCGGTCAAAGCTCCTATCCACGGAAGTATGATGAATGCGATCAATCTTCGCTATATCAGTTCCTTACTCAATGCAACTGTTATTCATGTTCATCAGATTTATACTCTCGTTTCTGATATAAGTTGCTTGATCGGATATACTCTTGGTAAACGCGTTTTTGTCACCGATCATGGTGGAGGAGGTTCTCTAGTTATTAATCACAAGCTGCCGTTGTTCCGTTGTTATACAAACCTAGTCGCTCAATCTGAATATACCCTGGGGACTATCCCGGATCAATTGAGTCAAAAATCAGTTGTTATTAAAGGTGGGGTTGATACTAACTGGTTTTATCCCACATCTACAGTTGAGAAAGAAAAAAAGATCCTATTTGTTGGGCGAATGCTTCCTCATAAAGGGATTAACTATTTAATTGATGGATTTAAACTCTTGGGAGCCTCGGGTTATAAGCTGACTATCCTTGGTCAGGTAAAGGGCGATTATAGTCAAAGGTTTTACAATGATCTTAAAGAATTGGCGAAAGGTCTGTCAGTGGAATTTGTTCAGGATGCAGATGAGCAACGCTTACTGCATGAATATCGGAGTGCAACTGTAACAGTATTGCCCTCAGTGCATACTACGTGGTATGGTGACTATACTCCAATTCCGGAATTGATGGGATTTACGCTGTTGGAATCTCAAGCGTGTGGTACACCTGTTATATGTACGGATGCAGGAGCAATGCATGAGTTTGTGAATAATGGTAAAACTGGATTAATTGTGGATCAAAATTCTGGTCAGGCAATAGCAGAGGCTCTGCGGCACTTTATCCAATTATTGCCCCAGAATTATGAAGAATATCAAAACCACTGTTCAGAATGGATTGAAAATAACTTTAGTTGGTCGATAGTTGTCAAAAAACACTTAGAACTTTACCAAGGTCTTAGCAATTGACTATGAAGCAATCCCTGAGAATTTTAATGATACTTCACATGCCTTGGGATCGTAATCTGGGAGGACCGAGGGTACAGCTAGAGTTAGCTGATGAATTCCACAAAATGGGTCATCATGTGGCCAAGTTTGATATTAATGATGCGTTTCCTAATGGTCAATCTTCACGATGGTCTGAATTCACTCGTCCTAGTTTCTCAAGTAAAGCCAAAGATTTCATCCTAGCTAATGGTCATCGCTTTGATATTATTGATGCTCATCAAGGCAATTTACCCTTTACTAAAGAAGAATTAAACTTTAAGGGATTGCTTGTTGCGCGATCAGTGGGGTTATACGCTTTTTGTGAAGAATATGCTAGACTTGAACAACAGAAGTGGCCCCAGACAAAAAAAGGCAATCTCATTGCTAATACCCTGCGCTCTTGGCGACAAAAACAAGAAAGTCCTTACTACCTTCGCAGCTTAGAGACTTGTGACTTAATCAATCTTCCCAATGAAGACGAAAAAATTTATGTACAAGAACATTGGGGTCTCGGTGATAAATGTACCGTCTTTCCCTTTGGATTATCAGAAAAACGACAACAGTTATTTACTCAAGCAATCGAATCAACTAGCACGCGCCTAAATAATAAACAAGTAGCATTTATTGGATATTGGATGCAACGTAAAGGATCTAGAGATTGGGGAGAAATATTACAGCGTACAAAAACGAAAATACCAGATGTGAAATTTAAGTTTCTGGGAACAGGTTTGAGCGCTGAAGAGGTTTTGAAAGATCTTAACTTACCCCCTTCTGATTGGATAGAAGTTATTCCTAAGTATGATAGTGATGAACTGCCATCGCTTTTGTCTGGGGCTACAGTTGGTGCATTTCCCAGTTACATGGAGGGATTTGGATTTGCAGTGTTAGAAAAAATAGCTTGTGGTTTACCTACAGTCACTTATGATATTCCGGGGCCTCGTGAAATGCTTAAGTATGTAGATCCTTCTCTGATGGTTCCAGTAGGTGATGTTAATGCTTTTGTAGAAAATTTGGTTAGCATACTGACACTTGAGAGAGGTGATTACGAAAAATTGTCTCAACAATGCTTAGAAGTTACCAAAACATTTTCTTGGCCAAAAATTGCTGCCGACCAAATACAACTTTATTCTAAATACTGTACCCACTTAAATTAGAAATCAGGAGGATACTATGAGCGCTTCGATACTTCAAAGAATGAGGACAGCTTATGCGGTTAATCGATTGACTAGACGTTACTATAGAGCTAACCAAATCCCTTATAGTTGTGACTACTATGTTAATGGTGATAAAATCAATCTCTCAGGGCCAGATACTTTAGTAATGCTGATTGGTATAGTTCTCAATGATACCTACGGGTTGAAGCGGTTTCAGAATCTAGAGAATATCGTAGATATTGGAGCAAATATTGGTATTTTTTCCATCTATGCAGCCACCTTATTTCCAGAGGCAAAAATTCTTGCTTATGAACCTTGCAGTGAAACATTTTCTAACTTGAAGAAGAATGTGGGTTCTTTCAATATTCAAATCTATCCTTATGCTGTTGGTCAACACGCTGGTAAAGTAAATTTAAGTGTTGAAGGAGATTTAACCGCATGTTATGTTGCTAAGAATGATAGCAGTTCTTTTAGTTCATCTCAAGTATGTGATATGATCTCTTTTCAGGAGATCGTTGACCACATGAATGGCAAGATAGAACTCCTGAAACTTGATTGTGAAGGATCTGAATATGAAATCATTGAATCTCCTAGCTTTAACTGCGTCGAGAATGTTGTTGGAGAATTTCACACTTGCGAACAGGGTAATCCTGAGTATGGACTGGAGTTACTGAAAGAAAAGGGATTTACAATAGAACAATGGTTGAAATTTCCAGATGGTAAAGCTGGTGAATTTTGGGCTAGAAATCATCAAAATCAAAAGGAGACTAATTATGGATAGTCCTCAAGAAGTTACTATTAGTGTTGCTCTCGTGACTTGCAATCTTCCAGATTACTTAGATCGGTGCTTAGATAGTATTCGCTCTCAAAGTGTTCAGCCTTATGAAATCATTGTTTCGGATGATTCAAGTCCAGACATTGCACCAAAAAATGAAGTTATTGCTCTCAAATGGGACTGTCAGTATATTAAAGGGCCACGTCGAGGGTTACAAGCTAATTTAAATAATGCTGCTGTAGACTGTCGAGGTACTCATGTTCGGATTGTCAACGACGATCATATTTTTCCAGAAAATCACTTTGGAGTTATTTATGATACTGTTAAATCAGACCCGGAAAGCGTTTGGATTTTAGGTGAATATTATGAATATCCCAATCCCCACTCTCACTTACATCTCCCAGGGGAAGTTCAACCGCGAGGATTTCACAAACCCATTACTAATTTTGATGACTGTTTTGCGATCAGTGGCGGTTCAGCAATTATCCCCAGAAAGATTTTCGATACTCATCTTTTTTTAGAAGCCTTTGGATATGTTTGCGATTTAGAATTTGGCCCTAGATTAAAAGCATTAGGATATCGAATTCGCTATACCCCAAATACTTATGTAATCCATCTTCCCACAGATGACTCCAAGCGATCTGCTAGGTATGAATATTTGATTCATAAGGGTTCATTCCTTCTTGCTTATTTAACTTATGCTTGTTACTTAAAAGATAAAATCAAAGAAATCGAGTGCTTACTTTATTTCTTCTCTCGGTCTATATTAACGTCGATCAAAATTAAAGACTATCAGTTTGGAATCATGGATTTTGTTAACGTTTTAAATAAGGGGATAATGTACAAACAACTCTTTGAAGATGGCAGGTATTCTGAAATTATTTAGCTTTGATTAATGTGAGGTCAAATATTATGTCGTTCTCAAAAAATGTAAGAAAAGTTGTCAAGAATGTTGGAGATGCTTACTTTTGGCCAGCATCAAAACGAGAGTTCTATGAGTTGATATCACGATATCCCAGTGCTAGTACCAATGATATTATGCATATTATTAACTCTTATAAGGGTCAGGGATGGTATAAGCGACTATGCGTCTTTCAAGACGAACAAGAGTTAACTAACCTGATTGATTGGGCTAGGGATCGACAGCCGAAAATTGTGATGGAAATCGGTACTGCTCAAGGAGGGACTCTATTAGCTTGGTGCCGAATTGCTCAAGAGATGGTAATTTCTGTAGATTTAGAAGATGGAATTCATGGGGGTGGATATTTTCCACAAAAACAGCGTCTTTATAAAGAGTTGGTTGCAGGACGCGAAGGAGTTCAGGTTGAATTAATTCAAGATGATAGTCAAAAAGATGAGACCAGACAAAAAGTAGAAAGTATTCTTTCTGGTCGGAGAATTGATATTCTATTTATTGATGGAGATCATCGAATTGAAGGGGTAACTCGTGACTTTGAGTTATGGAGGTCTTTAGTTAAACCTGGAGGCCATATTCTTTTTCATGATATCCTTCCTCATAAAACGGTTAAAAGTTGTCAAGTGGATGTATTATGGAATCAACTCCGACAGCAATATCCCAGCCAAGAAATTGTTACTGACTATAATCAAGGCTGGGGAGGAATTGGAATTTTGACGTTACCTGAATAGTATGGAAAATGAATAGTAAACCCCTGGTTACGGTCATTATTCCTACCTATAATTATAGTGGATTTATTGGTGAAGCTCTTGATAGTGTTTTCTCATCTAGCTTGTCTAAAGAAGAATTAGAAATTATTATCATTGATGACGGTTCAACTGATGATACGGTAGATACAATTAGAGCTTACCCAGATGAGATTATCTATATCCAACAAAAAAATAGTGGTAAAGCAAAAGCTACTAAAGTAGGTATCGATCGCGCCACGGGAAAGTATCTGTTTAACTTAGATGCTGATGATTTGTTCTTGCCAGAAAAACTGGAAAAAGTAGTTAATTGCTTTGAATCCGATCGCGATCTCGTCCATGTCTCTCATCCTGCTATTTACTGGGATGTCAATAATAATACTAAAGAAGGCGAGCCAATTCCAGAGTGGATGAAGAATACCAAACTGAGTGGAAAAGAGTTGCTGAGATATTTCTATCGGCATCAAATCTTGTTTGGTGGAGGATCGACGTTTGCGACTCGTACCGAAATTGCCAAGAAAATACCGATTCCTGAAGCGGTTGATATGTATATTGATGAGCATTTGGTTCTCTTTGCTCTCCAGGATAAATATTGCTATTTTATTGACGAACCCCTTTCCCTGTGGCGAATTCATGGAAGTAACTTTTCTGTTGGTGAGGCAAAATCAGAAAAGGCGATCGCCAAACTCAAACGCAGTCAATCCAGCATGGAAGCAGTGTTACAGACGTTAGAAGCAGAGGCATTCGATCCAGAAATCATTGCCCTGTATGCGTTGAAAACGAAAGTGTCGATCGCCTCTATTAAAGAACAGCTTGGAGAAAAGTCTGTCAGTGATATCATAGATATATGGCACTATTTATGGCACAATTTTAGCCAAGATCCAGAGCTGTTTAAGCTGATTCAGACTTACAATGTTTTGAATCGGACTCTGCCCACCCCGATGATTAATGGACTGAGAACCCTAAAATCTAAACTTTCGCGTCATGGATAATCAGAGCGATCGCCAAAATACCCGAATCATTATACTCCTCGGCCAGCAACAAGCATTGGCTGATGGCGTGTTTGACTATACGGAAAAGCTAGAGCAAAGTTTGGCTCAAAAAGGGGTTGAATGCGATCGCATTCCCATGCAGTGGCGCGAATGGGGATGGTTGAAGGCGCTACAATGGCTGTGGGTAGAAAGTGGACAATGGCGCGATCGCTGGGTGATTGCCCAATTTACAGCATCCGCTTGGTCAAAGTTAGCGTTACCCGTGATGTTTGTTGTCGTGGTGGGATTGCTCAAAATCAGAGGAGTCAAAACCGCCATCATGTTCCATGAAGTTCAAGGGTATTCAGGAGAACGGCTAAAATACAAAATCCGGCGCTGGGTACAACTGTGGACAATTCGCACAGCCATGAAATTAGCCGATCGCTCAATTTTTAATGTCGATCTAGAGCAATTAACCTGGCTCCCCATTGCCTCATGTCAAGCAACATTTATCCCTGTGGGTTCCAATATGCCGGAACCGGACTTAATGGCAGTGAAGTCTAAGGGAGACTATTCTCAGAGCAAGACAAAGACCGTGGTAGTATTTGGGATGACCAGTGTAGACATTACAAGAGACGAAGTAGAGGCGCTCTCGGCTACGATTGTCCAAACTGCTAAACACATTGATTTCTTACGTCTGGTGACTCTAGGACGAGGCTCAAAAGAAGCTGAACCCGAACTGAGAAAAGCACTAAAGGATACTCATGTGGAGATTTTGGTGCTAGGATTGCTGGAGCCAGAACAAATTGTCCAAACCTTGGTTACATCAGATGTGCAATTGTATGTTAGAGGAGATATCTCCACTCGCAGAACTACAGCGATCGCCGGACTAGCTTGTGGACTCCCGATCGTTGCTTATGCAGGGACAGAAACAGGATATCCCATTCCAGAAGCGGGAGTTTTGCTCGTACCTGAAGACGATAAAGAGGCTTTAGCCAGTGCCCTGATCCAAGTTCTCAAGGATGACAAACTGCGCTTAGAGCTTCAGCAACGAAGTTTAAATATCTATAAAAAACACTTTGCTTGGGATGCTATTGCCAAACGTTTTATAGAAGAATTAAACCTATGACTCCATCCAAATACCGCGTTCTGCTTGTATCTTCACAACCCATCCAAAATCCAGCATCCCTGCGATTGATGGCCGTACATCCCCAGTTAGAAATTCTAGTCGCCTACTGTAGTTTACCAGAAGACAAATTACACGCGAGTTCTCTGGCTCAAAATCCTGAATACCTGACCAAAGATGTTTTTGATCTTCCCTTGTTAGAAGGCTATCCCTGGGTGTACGTGCCGAACAAGTCTCCTCGACCTAATTTAAATAATCCTTTTGGTCTCATTAACCCAGGATTAACTCAATTGGTGAGGGAATTTGACTGTTGTGTAATTTACGGTCATAATTACGTGAGCTTTTGGATGGCAATCCTAGCGGCTAAAACCGCTCGCAAACCACTGCTCTTAACTACTGATGCCACTTATCTGGAAACTCCAGAAGGGGGAAATTGGAAAAAACCGTTTAAAAAAAGACTTCTCCCTTACTTATACAATCAAATTGCCGATCGGGTATTAGTCCCCTCTACGGCATCAAAACGGTTTCTTCATTCCCTAGGTGTTCCAGAAGAACAGATTACGATCACACCGTATGTGGTCGATAATCATTATATTGCCGAAATCGCGCAAAAGAGCGATCGCCTGAAACTCCGAGAAGCCTGGCAAATTCCCCCAGAAGCACTTATTGTCGTCTTTTGCGCCAAATTTCTACCTCGCAAACGTCCCCAAGACGCTATTCAAGCCTTCGCTGCCGCCAATGTTCCCAACAGTTACTTAGTTATGGTCGGGGACGGGCCTCTAAGCGAATCCTTAAGAAACCAAGTTAAACAGTTAGGAATCGATGAAAAAGTCCGATTTATCGGCATGGTTAAATATTCCTACTTACCAGAAGTGTATGCAGCTAGTGACTTGCTAGTATTTCCCTCAGAACACGAACCCTATGGTTTACCCGTCAACGAAGCCATGATTTGTGGTATACCGGCCGTTGTCAGCGATCGTATCGGCGCTCGTTACGATCTGGTAGAATCCAACGTAACAGGCTTAGTTTACCCCTGTGGCGATATCAACGCTTTAAGTCGTATCTTCAAGGATCTCTTAACCCAACCTCAAACCCTTAAACAAATGGGAATGAACGCCAGGAAACGGATGGAAACTTGGTCTCCCCAGCAGAATGTGGAAGGATTAGTCAAAGCCGTAGACACTCTAATTAACGCTAGGAAAAACTAACAGGATAGTAATTGATTCAAACTCTGATGAAAATCCTCATGTATTCCCCATTTTACCCTAGCCTAGGCGGACTAGAGAATGTCATCTCTACCCTCGCCCATGAATTTTTCAGTAACGGCCATCAAGTCAAAGTTGTATCCCCTACACCAGCAACAGACACAAAACAGTTCCCCTTTGAAGTCATTAGACAACCTTTACCCCACCAATTCTTGCACTTAACTCGTTGGTGCGATGTATTTTTTCAAGGAAATATTAGCCTTAAGGGAATTTGGCCCTTATTACTTATACACAAACCTTTGGTGGTTACTCATCAGAGTTGGTATCAGCGTTTGAATGGAACCTTAAGCTGGCAAGATCATTTGAAAAACCTGGTAACTCGCTTTTCCACCAACATTTGTGCTAGTCATGCCTTAGCAGAGCGAATAACAAGCCCTTCAACCGTTATTCCCAATCCTTATCGCCAAGATATATTTTATGAAATACCAGAAATTACACGAGATAAAGAACTTGTTTTTTTAGGACGCTTAGTCTCAGATAAAGGAGCAGATTTACTCCTGGATGCAATAGCTAACCTTAAACCCTTCGGACTCACTCCTAAATTAACCATCATTGGTAGCGGCCCTGAAGAAGCAAACTTACGTCAACAAGTCAAACAATTAGATATAAACCATCAAGTCGAGTTTGCTGGGGTCAAATTGGATCGAGAACTCGCTCAAGCATTAAATACCCATCAAATTCTTATTGTTCCCTCTCGCTGGGAAGAACCATTTGGGATTGTAGCACTAGAAGGTATTGCTTGCGGTTGTGTTGTTGTCGGGTCAGATGGAGGAGGATTAAAAGAGGCTATTGGTTCTTGCGGTTTGACTTTCCCCAATGGAAATGTACAAGCCTTAACCGAAATATTGATAGAACTCTTGACAGGTAAAACTCCACTCTCAAAATATCGGGAAAATGCTATATTCCATTTGTCTCGTCATACTAGCACCGCCGTGGCAAAAGCATACTTAGAAATACTAGAGAGGGTAGTAACGTGACACTCATTATTGCTTTAATTGTTGTTTTAGTTATTGTATATCTATCCTGTCTTGACTGGCGGCGTTCTGTCAAAACCGTATTGCTCTTAGTCGTAATTGAAGGAGCATTACGAAAATGGGTATTGCCCCAAGCCAGCGAGCTTATTTACTTTCTCAAAGACATTGTATTATTTGGAGCTTACATTCAATACTATGCCTTATCCAAATCAAGTAATAAATTTCCCATCATTAAGCAACCCTTTGTTCATATTTTTCTTTTTCTGATATTTAGTTGGTGTCTGTTTCATACTTTTAATCCTAGTTTAGGGTCTCCTATAATAGGACTGTGGGGCTTGAGAAACTATTTTTATTATCTTCCATTGATATGGATGATGCCCAATTTGTTCCCATCTGAAGAAGAACTATACAATTTTCTGCGATCTCATCTGCTTCTAGTTATTCCAGTTGGACTTTTAGGAATTGCACAATTTTTTAGTCCAGCTTCCAGTCCACTCAATGTATACGCTCCTGGACAAGAAGCGTCAACAGGTATTGCTACATTCGGTGTTTCTGGTACTGCCCGAATTACTGGGACATTTTCCTATATCAATAACTATGTACCCTATTTATTAGTATGTTTTGCTTTATTGATTTCTTTGCTCTCGCAAAAACTAGAAAAAAAACAGTACAAAATATTAATAATTGAGATGCTTCTGGTAGTTATAAATTCGTTTATGACTGGTTCTCGTACCATAATTTTCGGTTCATTTTTATTTGTTATTGGCTATGTCTTTATAAAAGGAATTAATCAGTTTTCAAGCATCCTACGACTTCTGAAATGGATTGCACCTCCAGGTTTGATTTTCTTGGTAATTGTATCCATGATATTTTATGAAAGAATTAATCAAATCTTGGACAGAATATTATTAACTAATGATGTAGTGCTTAGGTTATCCTTACTTTTTCAAGAACCAATTCATAATATAGGAATTAAAGTATTAGATGGTTTTGGCCCAGGTTCCACTCACCAAGCAACTGGAATTTTACGATCCGTTCTGCGATTACCAACTGGTGAAGTGATTCCGGTAGGCTATGAGTCAGAAATGGGCAGAATTATTCTAGAAATCGGGCCCATAGGATTTATTTTTTGGTATGGATTGAGAATTGGAATTATGATAGCCCTGTTAGTGTTAGTGTGGAAGTTGAAACGGCCCTTGCTACGGGATTTAGCTCTATCAGCTTTCTTGATTCACTTGATTTGGCTACCTGGACAATTAGTTTTTAATAATACCTTCTCGCTTTATTATTGGTTCCTGAGTGGGTTTATCTTTTTATTACCTTATTTAGAACGGGTTGAAAACTGGCGAAAACAACACTATCTATTGCATCAATATGATCAATTTTCGTATTTCTCTGATTCATCCTATGGGGAATCCTAATTCTCGTCAATCGGCATTAGCGTTAGAAGAAGCTGAATTTTTGCATGAAGTCATAACCACTATAGCCTATAATCCCTCATCTAATAATTGGAAACTCTTAAATAGACTGCCCACAGGTCTTAAGAAACGAATTACTGATGAATTGAAGAGGCGAAGTTGGGTGATGCCAGGGGCAACTCCAATTCGCACTCATGTGTGGCAAGAAATTCTCCGAGTTGCCCTAGTTCGCAGTGGTTTACCCCGCCGTTTAGGGATTAACAATCAGCGATTAACCGATTGGATCTATACCTCGATAGATCGTCATGTTGCCCAATCTCACCTGAACGGACTTGATGCAGTGTATGCTTATGAAGACGGAGCTGCTAGCACATTTCAAGCCGCTAAATCACAAGGAATTCTCTGTTTATACGATCTGCCGATCCTCTTTTATCAGATGAGTCGGCAGATTCAAGCCGAAGAAGCTGAACTTTTTCCCGATCTTGCTCCTGCCTTACAAGCGGCTAAAGAACCCGAATGGAAACTGAGACGTAAAGAACAAGAAATTGAACTAGCTGACCAGATTTTTGTAGCTTCCTCCATTACCCGTAAATCCCTACTCAATTTTGGTGTAAATCCAGAAAAAATAAGCGTCATTCCCTATGGCGCTCCTCTAGATTATTTTCATCCCCAACCTAAACAAGATACTTGTTTCCGCGCCCTCTATGTGGGTAGGGTAGAACCTCGAAAAGGGATTCACTATCTTTTAAGCGCTTGGAAAAATTTAAATCTCTCTGATGCAGAATTATGCTTAATCGGGATCAATGAATTTCCTTCTGGCTGGCTGGATCAATATCAAGACCTGTTTCGATATATTTCCCCCCTTCCCCACTATTCTCTGAACCAATATTACAGTTCAGCTAGTGTTTTTGTCTTTCCTTCCTTGGTCGATGGATTTGGCTTAGTCTTACTGGAAGCTATGGCCTGCGGTATCCCTGTGATTACTACACCCAATACGGCAGGGCCTGATATAATTACAGATGGAGTTGAAGGATTTCTTGTACCCATTCGGGATGTTGGAGGTATCCAAGAAAAACTCGACTGGTGCTACCACCATCCTTTAGAGTTAGCTCAGATGGGAAAAGCAGCGAGGAAAAAGGCAGAACAACTCACTTGGTTTCAATATCGAAAAGGGCTACAAAAACACATTCATAGTTTATTCAAAAATGTCAAATAATGTCATGAATACCCATGGGTTAGACTATGGTAAAACCTCAAGATATGATCCAATTGTGATCTTGATTCCCGTGTTTAATGATTGGGAAGCTTTAAAACGATTACTACACTATATTGACCATACTCTAGTTAACTTGTCCCCAGATCACAAGAGAGTAGATATTATTATTGTTGATGATGCTTCTGTATCAGAATTTACCGATAATATCAATTCTGAAGAGTTGGGCTATATTTATAACATTTATCTTTTAGAGCTTCGTCGTAATATGGGACACCAAAGGGCGATCGCGCTCGGTTTAGCCTACGTTGAAGAAAATTTACCCTGTCAAGCTGTTTTAATTATGGATGGTGATGGAGAAGATGATCCAAAGGATATTGCAAGCTTAATTGAAAAATATCAACAAGAAGAACATAAAAAGATCATATTTGCTCATCGTAGAAAACGTTCCGAACAGCAGTCTTTTAAATTCTTTTATGGAATATACAAGCTATTATATAGAATTTTAACAGGTCAACGAATTCAATTTGGAAACTTCAGTATTGTCCCTCGTAAAATATTGTCTCGATTAGTTGTTGTTTCTGAAATTTGGAATCATTACGCTTCTGGAGTCTTAAAATCTAGAATTCCCTATGCGGAAATATATACTACTAGAGGTCACCGTCTGGCTGGAAAACCTCAAATGAATTTAGTGTCATTAGTCACTCATGGATTAAGCTCTATTTCAGTATATGCTGAAGTTGTGGGTACAAGATTATTAATTTCAACCTCTGCAATTACATTGTTCAGCATGATAGCAATTGCTATAATCGTCTTTATGCGGTTAGCAACTAATCTAGCTATACCTGGATGGGCTTCATCTATGGTAGGCATATTTTTCATTATTATCATGCAGGCTGTCGTATTTTCTTTAATTTTGAGTATCTTAGTTTTATCAAATAGAAACAATTTTAATTTTTTACCTAATCGAGATTATAAATACTTTGTTCTCAAATGCTCTACTCTGGTTTCAAAAAAAAAGTAACTTGGTTAATGGGCAACTTCTCTAACTACCCTGTTTATTTTATGGTCGGTGTCTTCAATACACTGTTCACAATTGGATTGCGGTATATTATTGGTCTTAGCTTAGATGATCAAGGTAGCTTGGCTTATGTGGCTTCCATGGTTATGTCTTCTTCGATTGGAATTTTGGTAAGTTTTGTTGCTCATAAGAAAATCACTTTTCCTAATCCCCATAAGCTATCTATAAGGCAAGAAGTAAAACAACTAGGACTATTTTTTGCGAATCAATCAACAGGAATGATTTTAGCGATTATCTTGTCGGTAACATTGGTTAGCCTGATGAACTTACTGCCCTTTCATTGGCAAAATAGCAAAACACTAGCCTTTGGGTTCTCTAGTTTCTTGGTCTCATTTATAACTTATATATTAAATCAGCAAATAGTGTTTAAGTAATTCTAGAGGAAATGAGATGAACAAAATGATTACAAGAAGACAGCAGAACAATATTTCAATTAAGGAACTGGCCAGCGTTATTGTAATACTTGCCATTATTCACTTATTCTTATGGTGGAAGTATTTACCAATTTCCCACATTGATCTCAACTTTTATACTGAACCAGCGTTGATGCTTGCTAGACATGGCGTTATTTCTGGCCCAGGTTCTCAGCATTTAGACCTTACCTATACAAAGGGTATTTACTTCTATCCACCAGGTTACGCTCTAGTAGTAGCTGGTTGGATCAAACTTTTTGGATTTAGTATTCGCTCCTTGCTGGCCTATACGAATCTCATTCATATGCTATATTTGTGTGCGCTATGGCTTCTAATGCGAAAACGATTTTACTGCACAAAACTAGCTGCTTCATTAGTCTTAATTTCTACTTTCCCGATGTTTAATCACGGACGACCTGATTTAACTGCACTACTTATAAGTGCTATAGCTTGGATAATAATCCCTAAAGAGTTTAAGCTTCCTAGTCTGATGTACAGCGCCATTCTCATGGGAGTTGCCATTTTGATCTCGCTACCTTTTGGTATTAGTTCTACTGCAACAATCATTACTTTTTATTTGGTTTCTCCTAGCTTGTGTTTGTCTGAAAAATTGAAAGGATTAATATTTATAATAAGCATTACGACATTAACAATATTAAGTATCTGGGCTGTTGTTTTTACCTGGCAAAATGCTTGGATGTTCGGCCCAGAACAGTTTATAGTGAATTTAGCGAATCGAGGTCAAGATCTAAATCAAATAGTCTTACCTCCTCTATCATACGGTTTGGCCTTTATTATAGTTCCTCTAGGATTGGTAATACTTACGCCTCTAGGAGTTGGTTTATATTGGTATCGTTGTTCGCTGAGAAATATTTTCGTGCAAGTATCACTGTCTTATTTAGGGGGTTTTACAACCTGGTTTTTCCTAAGTAAAATGCCTTTGCTAATGATCTATCATTTTAATTTCATTGCTCGTCCTATTTTGCAGGGTGTATTAGTATCATTTCGTCAACCAATCCGCTTTATAGCTATAGGGCTTCTAGTTTTGTTCACAATGATTAATTTTTACTTTCATAAAAATGAATTTTTGTTACTAGCTAGTAACCCTTCTGAATCTTATAAAATAGTAGAAAATATATCCATAGAACCGCATAAGATTGCAGCGATTGACAGCTATTTTTTTCCCATATTATATAGAGATAAAAAGACTATTAATTACGAAATATTTCATACCAACTTATGGGAAACTTACTATGCTGCAACATCGCCTAAAACTCTCGATGTACTTTTCAATGCTGAAACTCAATCGCTGAAACCTTGGAATCCTGATATCATAGTTGTTTCTGCAATGACCTTATATTTTATCGATACTGCTGATAGACTCTCTGGTTTTAGAAATGTAACTGATGAGGAATTGGTGATACCACAGCTTAAATTATTTGGACATACTATCAAGTTTCCTAATGATCCTCTCAAGCCTTACATTTTTGAAAGGATTGAAAAGGAGGAATAAACAGTATTTCGATTATAGCGTTTCTTCCTTTAAGAAACGCTGTATCTTGCTACAAACCATTGAAAATTGCTATAATAATTGAACCGTTAGAAAAATAAAAATATGACTCAAAATATACATCAGTTAGAAATTTGCTTGCATATAGGCTGTGGACTCAGAGCTGTCGAAGGATGGAAAAATATAGATAGCTCGCCTAGTCTGCGGCTGTCTAAAGTTCCCTTTGTTGGCCGTAGTATTTGTCAATTAGTAGGCGCTCCAGATTGGCCAACATCAGCTCAGTGTGGAGATATTCTCAAAGGACTGAATATTCCGAATAATAGCTGTGATCTGATTTATTCCGCTCATGTTTTTGAACACTTGAGTTATAAGGATTTTTTTCAAGCCTTAGATAATGTTTATAAATACTTGAAGCCTGGCGGTATTCTCCGCATCATTGTTCCTGATTTAGAAGTATATATACAAAGATACCTGGAAAATCGCTCGGACAGCCAACAAGAAGATCAGGCAGCTTTTGACTTTATGTACCATTCCTTTGTTGGACATCAGGGAAGTCGTAGTCGGTTTGATCATAGAATTAAGGAGATTTTCTCGAATTACAGGCATCAGTGGATGTGGGATATTCCCTCATTGAAAAAAGCGTTTTCTAATCAAGGTTTAACTCAAGTTCGTCAGTGTAAGTATGGAGATTGGTTAGATCCAAGATTTGCATTGGTTGAAGTTGAGGAAGTTCATATAGGGTCAATTTGTATTGAAGGAATTAAACCCAACTGAATTGAACGTAGTGAAAAACTTTGTAATCTTGACTAGCAAGAGGAAAGATAAATTATTGATGTATCAGTCTAAAAGTGCTAGTTCTTGTCATTTGTGGTTTCCCAATATGTTTGGGTTTAAGGGCGGTATTCAAGTTTATTCTGCCTTTTTACTGAAAGCTTTACAGAATTTTTATCATGATGTTCATTATCAGGTATACCTTAAACATGATAGTCAATCTTCCCCCGATCTAGGTGATTGGCATCAAACAGATTTCCATTTTACAGGTAAGATCCCTCTATCCTTGAGAACGCCGGCTTTTGCGGCTCAGATTATGCTAGGGGGACTATGGCATTCTCCAGAGTTAGTGATAACCAGTCATTTGAATTTTACACCGATCGCCTACTGGCTGAAGCAGTTGAGAGGTATTCCCTATTGGACGATCGCCCACGGAGTAGAAGCCTGGAACATCGAGCGTCCCCTACTGAAAACGGCTCTGGGTCATGCCGATCGCATTCTCGCCGTAAGTCACTATACCCGCGATCGTCTCCTCAAAGAGCAAGACTTGAATCCAGAACAAGTGTTACTCCTTCCCAATACCTTTGATAGCGATCGCTTTACCATTGCCCCCAAACCGCCTTACCTACTGCAACGCTATGGTTTTTCTCCAGAAACGAAAATCCTATTAACCGTTTGCCGCTTAGATAGCCAAGAACAATATAAAGGCTACGATCGCATTCTAGAAGCCCTGCCCACCATCCTCCCACAGGTTCCCAACCTTCATTATCTGATTGTCGGCAAAGGGGATGACCGTCCCCGCGTGGAAACCCTAATTCAACAACTGAATCTACAAAAGTACGTCACCCTAGCCGGTTTTATTCCCGATGAAGAATTGTGTGACCACTACAATACCATTCCCCTAGGCGTGGACATTCCAGAAATCCAACCGGATGCTAAAGCTAAACTACGAGCAAAATATGATATTCCTTTAGACGCGACAATTATCTTATTTCTCTCGCGCCTGCATTATAAAAAGCGCCCAGATCTGTTAATCGAAGCACTCCATCAAGTTCAATCTAAACGTCCTAATCTTTATCTCCTGCTTGCTGGTTCTGGAGATTCTGAATATATTGAACAATTAAAACAATTACTCCATCAGTTAGACTTACACCATTGCACCCGATTTACCGGATTTGTGACTGGCGAAGACAAAGATTTAGTCCTGCAAGGCTCAGATCTTTTTGTCCTTCCTTCCTTTTCCGAAAACTTTGGGATTGCCGTTGTAGAAGCCATGGCTGCTGGTTTACCCGTAATTATTACCCCAGAAGTACAAATTGCCCCAGAAATTAAGCAGGCAAACGCTGGGTTAATTGTAGAGGGTAATAGAGAATCTGTAGCCAGTGCAATTGCTCAGTTACTGACATCGGAGAAGCAAAAACTGAGTCACAATGCTCAAACTTTAGTTAAACAGTGCTATTCTTGGCCAGCCATTGCAGAACGGCTGGCTGATGTCGATTGTTCTCTAATTCAGAACCAACTTAATGACTAAGTTGAGCAAGGATATTAGACCAACCTTCCACTTTCTCCATTTGCGCCAACATCCAAGATCGCCATATCATCCCTATCAAGCAGTTTTTTCCACCACTTCAACTCAGCCCATTCATATTGTCCCCTATAAAAGAGTGAGCCGACACTTATATCTTGCGGTTGAGCTTCTATCTCAAATCCATATTCGGTTTCAAATCTCAACAAAGGCTGACGTTCAGCATAGAGCTTCCAAACTAATCTTCGCCACAAGGCCATGATAGGGTTTCTATAAAACTGTGGATGCTTAAGTAAGCCTATTCTCATGTTAAGCCATTCATCATTTATCTTCATAGTTTAGATAATCCTTAATTAGGTAGTTATTTACGAGCAATCGCCCAAACCGTAATCGGAAAATTTTCCTCGTTATGGAGTTTAGTAAAAATACCCCATCCTCGTGCTGACCATTTTCTGAAATTGGCATTAATGCAAGCACGATTTACCCATGATCCTGTTTTAATTTTATCGAGTTCAAAACCACATTCTGCTAATAGATACTTCAAACCCGTTTCTGTCCATCTAGAACAATCAATGGGGTCGTTATGAATACGAACTAAAAATGGGGTGCTAATAATAAAATATCCTCCTTCATTGAGCATTTTATAGACATTTTGACCTGCTCTTTAAGGCCACAGTAAATGTTCAAATACTTGATCGGCCATAATTAAATCGAAGCCTTGGTCTAAACAATCTTTACAAATGTCATATTCTGGACAGTCAAATTTTGTATAAGATTTGAATGTTATATTTTCTAAGGTGTTTCCTGATATTTCTAAAGCATTTAATGTAGAAGGATCAAGCGATTCAATGAAGTTAAAGCATTCTTTCAACATGACCACTTTAGACCATAAAGTTAAGTCATACTTTGCAATTCTTTTTAGTTTATCTTTGGAATCTTTAGATATCATAATTTATAGAACTCTAGTTACAACTTCTGAGGTAGATTTATCAACTGAAAAAACTGTTCAATATTAACATCTACATTATCCCATATCCAGTGCGGATCTTGATATTCCTTGGGTTGTTTCCCTTCTCCCATCAAGTAATAATAATCTAGATCCAATTCCTGACTCAGAACCCAGTAATGAGTCTCTACATAGTTGGGGGAAAATAACTCAATCACTTGAGTACCGGGCGAACAGAATACTAAGTTACTGAGTCCGGCTCCGTGGGGAGCAACAATTTGATGAGCCAGCGCATGGTCGCCTATAGTTCCATTGGTCACATGGGGTATATCCTCGTGGCGGCGGCTGCGGGGACTGAATTGAGTGTATTGGGGGCGATCGCCCAAATGATCGCCCACGGCCTCATTCTGGCTCTGCTCTTCTTCCTCGTCGGTATCGTCGAACAAACCACCGGAACCCGCGATCTTGATGTCCTCAACGGCTTAATGAACCCCATTCGCGGCCTACCCCTCACCAGTGCCCTCCTGATTTTAGCCGGAATGGCCAGCGCCGGTATCCCCGGCTTAGTCGGCTTTGCTGCTGAATTTGTCGTCTTCCAAGGCAGTTTTGCCACCTTCCCCATTCCCACCCTCATCTGTATCCTCTCTTCAGGATTAACAGCAGTCTATTTCGTCATCTTGATTAACCGCACCTGTTTCGGCAAGTTAGACAACCAGAAAGCCTATTATGCCCGCGTTACCCTGAATGAACAATGGCCAGCCCTAGTGCTAACGGCCATTATCCTCTTTTTAGGCATTCAACCCAACTTCCTCCTGCGCTGGATGGAACCCACCACCAACCGCATTGTCGCTGAGTTGCATCAACCCCAAGTTACACTAGCATTTGCCCCTCATCCCCCAACCCCCTTCGGCTTCGCTCAGGGCAAGCCTTCTCCCGCAGGAGAAGGGGAGTAGAAGTCCCTAACCCCTTCTTCCATGAGAGAAGAGGGATCAAAAGTCCCTCTCCCCTGGGAGAGGGATTTTCCGCAAAGCGGACATGAAAGGGAGAGGGCATTCCCCATTCCCTATTCCCTAATTACCCATTCCCTATAAAAAACCATGACTACAACTCTAGATTCATCAACCACAAAAATCCCTCCTTCAACCCACAAATACGCCGAAGTCATCCATCGCCTAGAAGCCGGTGGCTCCATGTTGCCGGACACCCCCGAAAACCTGATGCAAATTATCGGCATTTATAAAGCCTATGCCGTACCCATGGATTTCTATTGGCGGGATTTGCTCTACATTGCCGAGCGGGTGTTTCTAGACCCTTTACCCTTCTTTAAATACTTCTTACCCCAAGAATATTTAGACCTGCCCAATCATTACGCTGGAGACACCGCAGATTTTCGGGTTTGGCAAAAGGGAGAAGCCAGCGCTCACCCCTTAAAAAATCGCCAATTCTTTGAAGCCCAAATGGACAGATTCCTGCGTCCAGAAGCCCGTTTATCTGATATCCAAAGCCAAGATTATCGTTGATTTTGTGAATCCCTAGAAACCGGGTTTTTCATCCTTGAGTAAGTCATCCTAATTCATGGGCAAAAACCCGGTTTCTCCATTCCCCATTCCCTATTCCCTCAGACACTATGCCTAATATTGTTGAAATTGCCGTTGGTAATGAAGCCTTCTCGACTCTTGTCACTGCGGTTAAAGTGGCGGGGTTAGTCGAGGCCTTGCAACAACCTGGCCCCCTAACCGTTTTTGCCCCCAATGATGATGCCTTTGCCAAGTTGTTACCGGGAACGGTGGAGAGTTTGGTGCAGAATGTGCCTCAACTCCAACGTATCCTCACCTATCATGTGGCTGCCGGACGCTATACCACGGCAGAATTAAAGGATCTAGAGAGTGTAACTTCTCTGGAAGGTTCTCCTATTCCCATTCGTTGTGGTGACATTTTTGAAGTGAAAAATGCCACAGTTTTAGCCCCAGATATTGAAGCTACGAATGGGATTATCCATGTGATTGATACGGTGATTTTGATGGGGTAAACCTTGATGGTAGGGGCATAATGGCTTGCCCCTAAACTTATTTAGGTTTCAGAGTTTTGATCAGAAAGTAGAAGCCGATGGTGAGAGCGAGGATAATCGAGGAAATGCCGAAGAGGACGAGGGGATGATATTTGGTCACATCTAGGATAATCACTTTCCGGGCGATCGCCACCATGGCCACGAGGAAGATGATTTCCACGTGGATAACTTCTTCTTCGAGATAGACTTTGGTGGCTTCGATCAGCTCTAAGCCAATGATAATCAATAAAAAGTAGTCAAAGATCTTCAGGACTTCTTCAATGTTGAGCAACAAAAAGTGAGGGGTGTCCTGCATTTGCTCAAATAAGATATAGCCCAATTCAATTGTGCCCAAAAGAACCACAATCACCAGCATTAACAACAAAAACAAAGCAATGATGCGTTCAAAGGTCTCTAAAAACCTTTTCATGATTTTGATCAGGCGATTCATACTCTCCTCTTAAAGGTGCTAGTTTTTTAAAGTTGTTAACGGGTTTATCGTGCCTATTTTAGGGGATTGTGACCCTATTCCCTATTCCCTAGCGCGAAGCGCTATAAGAGAGAACTTTTAGTTGGAGATCAACATCAGTTAAATTAAAGATATAGCAAACTTAAATGAGTTATAAACGACTGCCCCTCATCCCCCTACCCCCTTCTCCCGCAGGCGCTGCCCTGAGCGAAGTCGAAGGGAGAAGGGGAAAGTCCCTCTCCCGTGGGAGAGGGATTGAGGGAGAGGGACTTTCCTGTTGCACAACTCATTGAGACTCGCTATAAGTTTGTCCCTCTTCCTGATTGATTGCACAAGTTAACTAAGCTAACCTATGAGTTCTCAACCTCCTGGCCCTCCGAAAACCCTGATGGGTACGCTCACTCAAGTGGCGCAAACCATCCAAGCGAAAGTTAAGCTCACCCAACTGGCGCTGAAACCAAAGGCTAGGGTGGCGAAACTGATGGTGGAGGAAACGGAAGGACAAGGGCCCCAAGAATATCCCCTATTGGGCGATCGCATCCTGATTGGACGTTCTTCAAAATCCTGCGATATTGTCATCCGTAATCCGGTGGTGAGCCAGATCCATTGTTCCCTGATTCGCGACACGAAACAAGGGTTTACGATTAAAGATGAGGGGGCGACCAATGGTATCTATCGAGGACGGCAGAAGGTGCGGGAAATGCGCCTAGCTCACGGCGATCGCCTGACGCTGGGCCCCCCAGAACTGCAAGCTTCGGTTACTCTGCGCTATACCAATCCTCCCTCATGGCCGATTCAAGCGCTCCGTTATAGTGCCTATGGATTTGGTGGTCTAACGGCTTTGCTGACGATCGCCATTTTAATCGAATGGCAAAAATTTAATATCTCTCCCCTACCGCGCAATATTCAAGGCCCTGTGGTCGTCTATGCCAGGGATAATGAAACGCCTTTAGTGCCTCCCACCAATCAAGCGCACTTAGAGCGAGCGAGTCTATCTGATTTTCCGCCCCATCTGGCTCAAGCTCTAATTGCCTCTGAAGATACCCGGTTTTATTGGCATTTTGGTGTCGATCCCATTGGTACGCTTAGAGCTATTTTGGTGAACCTGAGAGGGGGAGGCATTCAACAAGGAGGCAGCACGATTACCCAACAGGTGGCTCGCAGTTTGTTTCGGGAGTATGTGGGCACATCGGATACAGCCGGTCGGAAGCTGCGGGAGGCGATCGTGGCTCTGAAATTGGAGACCTTTTATAGTAAGGATCTCTTGTTGCTCACCTATCTGAATCGGATTTATTTGGGCAGTGCTAACTATGGATTTGAGGATGCGGCGCGGTATTATTTGGGTAAGCCCGCCACAGAGTTAACGATCGCCGAAGCTGCAACGTTAGTGGGCATTTTACCGGCTCCCAATAGTTTTAATCCGATTCGAGATTACGATGCGGCCATTCGTCAACGGGATGGGGTGTTGTATCGGATGGAAAAATTGGGGATGATTTCCGCAGAGGAAGCCAACCGAGCCAGGCGATCGCGCATTGAAGTGAACCCGAAAGCGATCGAACAGTTTAATCGCTCCATTGCGCCCTATTTCCATGATTATGTGTTTATGGAATTGGAGGAATTGTTAGGCATTGGTTTGGCGCGAGAGGGTAATTTTATTATTGAAACTGGACTCAATCCCCAGATGCAAGCAACGGCGGAACAGAGTTTAGAACAGGCGATCGCCACCACCGGAGCCGGTTTTAATTTTGACCAGGGAGCCGTCGTCACTCTGGACAGTCAAACCGGGGAAATTTTAGCCCTATCCGGCGGTAAAAACTATCGCGAGAGCCAATTTAATCGCGCCGTGCAAGCCTATCGTCAACCCGGATCGACGTTTAAGGTATTCGCCTATGCTGCGGCTCTCGCTGAGGGCATTTCCCCCTGGAAAACCTATTCCTGTGCCCCCTTAACTTGGCAAGGGCAATCCTATAGCGGCTGCGAGCGCAGTGGGGGGGCGATCGATATGGGGGTAGCCATGGCTCAATCCGAAAACTCCGTAGCTCTGCGTATCGCTCAAGACGCGGGCTTAAGTGATGTGGTACGGATGGCGCGGCTGTTGGGTATCAATGCAGACTTAAAGCCAGTCCCCGGTTTAATCCTCGGTCAAAGTGAAGTTACTCCCCTAGAAATGACCGGCGCTTTTGCAGTGTTTGCCAATGCGGGGGTTTACCATCGCCCCCATGCCATTCGCCGCATTCTCGACAGCAGCGACTGCGCTGTACCGGATCAGCCGGATACCTGTCGAGTCATTTATGATTATGCCCAAGATCCGAAGGCCAATCGCACCGTACTTTCACCAGATGTGGCGCAAACCATGACTTCTTTATTACAAGGAGCAATCAGTCAGGGAACGGGTGGCAATGCCTATTTAGGATGGGGAGAAGCGGGAAAAACAGGAACGACTAATGATGGGGTAGATTTGTGGTTTGTGGGATATCTCCCTAGTCGCAGTTTGGTGACGGGAATTTGGTTAGGAAATGACGATAATACACCGACTTATGGCAGTAGCGCTCAAGCGGCTCAGGTTTGGGGGGATTACATGAAGGATTTGATTGAGTAATACAGCACTTTGCGCGAGGTAATGGGGAATAGGCATTGGTAACAAGTTGTCGCTATAGCGACCTTTTTCGGCAGTCATATCAAGTTCGCTTAAATACCCTAATTAAAAATCCAGGGAGCAAGATGCTCCCACTCCAGTCATATCAAAGAATTCGAGGAGTGCGGGCATCTTGCCCGCTTCTTAACAAATTAACCGGACTTGATATCACGCTCTTTTAATAAGTAATTCTACTCATTGCTGTTGAAATATGTGTATGCTACAAATGTAGCATATTTCGTAATCAGCCCATGCTCAATGGGTTTCAGCTTGACTATGCTCACATTGACCATGCGTCCCTATCAGGGAGAAACGGATCTACCTCCCCTGGCCGATCTGTTAAATCTTTGCAGGAAAGTAGACCAAATTGACTATACGACTTCAGTTCAGGACTTACGAAGTTGGTTTAATGCACCCAAGGGCGATCCGAAAGATAACGTACGACTCTGGGAAAATGAGACAGGTCAAATCGTTGGCTATAGCCACTGTCAGAAAGGGAGTACTGAGGAAGTAGAGGATGTTTTTTTTCGTTTTGTGGTTCATCCCAACCTCAGAAACCAAGGGTTAGAAGAGGATATGCTGGCTTGGGGAGAACGTCGTGTAGTGGAGATAGGAAAATCCTTAATTCGCACATCTACCCGCAATACGAATCGCGATCGCCAACACTTTCTCGAAACAAACGGCTATCAACTTCATCGTCGATTCTTTTCTATGGAGCGATCGCTTCATCTCCCCATCCCAGAACCCTCTGTTCCCGATGGATTTAGCATTAGATTATATAAGGGAGAGTCAGAAGCAGAAGCTTGGGTAGAGATGTTTAACCAATCCTTTATCGACCATTGGAACTTTAATCCTTGCACCTTAGAAGAGCAACTCTATTACATACAAGCCCCCGATTATCAAGCAGATATGGACTGGGTTGCAGTTTCTCCCAATGGTCAACTCGCCGCTTTTTGTTACTGTAATATCGATAAGGAAGATAATCGCCAACGTAACTGTCAAGAAGGCTGGGTCAATTTACTGGGGACTCGCCGGGGTTTTCGTCGCCAAGGACTCGGTCGCGCCATACTTCTGACGGGTTTACACAGTTTACAAAAAGCTGGAATGAAGGTTGCAAAACTGGGAGTCGATTCTACCAATCCTAATGGAGCATTGCAACTTTATGAATCCGTCGGATTTCAACTCCTGCATACCAATTTAATTTATGGCAAAGCGCTTGGGAATTAGGAGTTGGGATTTAGGGGAGCGATCGCCTCTGGTACTTCAGTCAACCCCAAATCACTCAAATCTAGTATTTAGGATGGGGAGAAGCGGGAAAAATGGGAACGACTAATGATGGGGTAGATTTGTGGTTTGTGGGATATCTCCCTAGTTGCAGTTTGGTGACGGGAATTTGGTTAGGAAATGATGATAACACACCGACTTATGGCAGTAGCGCTCAAGCGGCTCAGGTTTGGGGGGATTACATGAAGGATTTGATCAATTAGGGGTGGGGATTAGAAACCCGGTTTCTCCAAGAAACCGGGTTTCTGGTTCTCAGGGAATTGATGCAGGGGATAGTAACAGAAACTGCTGTAGGAAAAATTTGATTATTGGTGAAGAGTAGGGCATAATTAGCCGTGAAAGAATTACGGGCTGTGCCTGAATGCTAATCTAATGCTGGGTTTTTCGAGGCGATCGTATTTATCCCTGATTCTACTGCTCCTATTATCCATTTTATTACCTGAAATGGGAAGAGGGGAAACACCCCCAATTAGCAGAGAAAGTGATGGGGAAACCTTTGAATGTGCAGTAAATACGGGGAAAAATGCCCAAGATTTGGCCGTTTCTCCTGCGACTGAATCCCAGAGTGGGGAAAGTTTAGAGCGCTTGCAGGTGAGTCGCTTCGAGTTTGTCGGGGCTACGGTTTTTTCTCAGGATCGGTTACAGGAAGAGATTGCGGAGTTTACAGAGCCAGAGATTACGTTTACCGAACTCATGGAAGCGGTTTCTCGGATTACGGGACTCTATAATCAGGAGGGTTATATTAACTCCTATGCGGTTCCCTATCCGCAGAAAATAGACGATGGGGTGGTGAAAATTGCCGTTATTGAGGGAGGGTTGGGGACAATTTTCCTGACGAGAGAGGGTAGGGGAAGGCTGAATCCTAATTATATTTGCAGTCGATTGGCGATCGCCGCTACGCCCCTAAATTTAGATAACCTCCTCAATGGACTGCGACTGTTGCAACTCGATCCCTTAATCGCTAATATCTCCGCAGAAGTCGTTCCTGGAGCAACCATCGAGCAAAATAACCTGAAAGTTCGCTTTCAAGAAGCCAAAACCCTCAGCCTAGAGATCGGTGGAGATAATGGTCGTGCCCCTAGTGTAGGCAGTTTTCGCCGTCAAGTCCAGCTCAGACAAGCCAACCTATTGGGATTGGGGGATAGTTTTCGCCTCGGATATGCCAATACTGATGGTAGCGATACCTTTTTTGCCGATTATACGATCCCTATAAATGCCCGCAACGGAACCTTAAGTGTTTCCTATGGAACCAGCTCCAACCGAGTGATTGAAGAACCCTTTGACGCGATTAATTTAAGGGGAGATTCCCGCTATTTTGATGTAAATTTCCGTCAACCCATTTGGCAAGAACCCGAAAAAGAATTTGCGTTAGGATTGGTCTTTTCTCGGCGAGAAAGCGATACTTATATTTTGGATGAACCCTTTCCCCTAGCCGAAGGTGGCAGCAGTCGCGGCAAAACCCGATTATCAGTCATCCGATTTTATCAGGATGGGTTATGGCGGGGAAACGATCGGATTTTGGCCTTCTATTCCCAGTTCAGTTTAGGTTTAGATTTATTTGATGCTACTGTCCGATCTGAGGCTCCCGATGGGCGCTTTTTTGCTTGGCGGGGACAAGGGCAATGGGTACAGCGATTTGCACCGGATCAAATCCTATTATTGCGCGGGGATGTACAATGGGCAACTCGCGCCCTAGTGCCCTTAGAACAGTTTAGTTTAGGCGGTTGGGAAAGTGTACGGGGTTATCGTCAAGATACCCGATTAACGGATAATGGGATGTTTGGCTCGGTAGAGTTTCGCTATCCTTTGATGGGTAATTCTCAAGAGCGCTGGGGGGTGTTACAACTTGCCCCATTCCTAGATTTTGGCACAGCTTGGAATAGTAGCGATCGCCAGAATTTACAGCCCCAAACTTTGGCTTCTGGCGGTTTGGGCTTGCGCTGGCAACAGGGAAATGATTCTAGTGCTAGTTTATATTGGGGTATTCCTTTGGTTGATGTGGAGTCGAGCGATCGCACATGGCAAGAAAACGGTTTATATTTTACTATCCAAACCCGCTTGTTTTTCTAAGCAAGGTTAAAAAATGGGGAGTTACAGCGATTTCCTCTGCTATGAGAGATAGAGTCGATCCCCCTTTCATATCCGCTTGCAGAAAATCCCCCTTAAAAAGGGGGACTTTCTTGATTCCCCCCTTTTTAAGGGGGGCTAGGGGGGATCTTTCGACCATACTTTCTAACATCTGGAAACGATCTAATCGCCATCTGATTTGGGTAATTCTGGCGGTATTTGTGGCGAGTTTAACGGTGATCTTGCCTGGGTTTTCTCTGGAGTCTCCCCCTATCATGGCTCAAGTCTCCTCAGAGCATTCCGATCGCTCCCCGGAATTTTGGCGACAGGAAGCTGATGAATATGCACAAAACGGTGATTTTGTCAATCAAGCGGTAGCTTTGGGTAATCTTTCTCTAGCGCTGCAAGAGCGAGGGGAATGGGAGCAAGCGAGAGAAAGCAGCACTCAAGGCATTCAGATCTTAGAGCAGTTATCAACAACGAAAGAACGGGATCAGATTTTGGCTCAATCTCTGGATATTCAGGGTAAGTTGAGCTTTTCTGTGGGTGATTTTTCGGCAGCGCTTGTCAGTTGGCAAGAAGCGGGAAAACTCTATCAGCAGCTAGGGTTAACTGAGGCTGAAGATCGCAATCGACTCAATCAGGTGCAAGCGATGCAGGAGTTGGGTTTATTTCAGTCTGCTTGTGAGGCGATCGGCGCTCGAATTGATGAGAATGTCTCGTTTTGTGCTGGAGTAGAGCAAGAAAGTTTACAAAAAAGTTTGGGTAGGGTTTCCGGCGATCGCCTGACGGTGTTGCACTTGCAAGCATTAGGCGATGTTTTGCGGTTGATGGGCGATATGGAGGTTTCAGAAGCTGTGCTGAAGCGGGGTTTAGCGATGGCTGAAACCGATCAAGAAATGTTAGATAGGATGCAGTTGAGTATGGGGAATACGCTGAGGGCAAAAGGCGATCGGCAATGGGCAATTGCTCAATCTGCCACCTCCACCATTCAATTTAACTTTGAATTTTGTCCCATATTAGAAAATCAAGAAGAGTACAATTTAGCCTTAAAACACTATCAAAACGTTTCTCAAAATAACCCTTTACTCAAACTGCAAGCTAACCTCAATAAACTTAACCTACAAGTTGCTCTAAATCAGAATATCCTTGACTTCAACCCTTTAGAAGAAGCCCAAAATCTCAACTTATTCAACACCCAATCGGGAAATAACCTCATCCTCAACACTCTGCAAACCGCCACTTGTATCAGCACCATCCCCTGGCAGAATATCGCCCAAAATTTGCAAACCATTATCGATGTTTCCCAACAAAGAAAAGACCTCAAAACCCAATCCTATGCCCTCGGATATTTAGGCAGACTCTACGAACAACATGCCCAAGACTCTAAGGAATACCTTCAAACCGCCAAAACCCACACCCAAAAAGCCTTATCCATCGCCCAATCCCTCGACTTAAACGCCCCCGAACTCGCCTATCAATGGCAATGGCAACTCGGCAGAATCCTCGAAAAAACCCAATCCCCCCCCCACAGCAGCGAAACCCTATCCGCCTACAAAGCCGCCTTCAACACCCTGCAATCCCTCCGCCAAGAGCTAGTTTCCTCCAACCGCGACTTACAATTCTCCTTCCGCGATGAAGTCGAACCCGTCTATCGAAAATACGTTGATTTATTACTCCAAAATAATCCCAGTCAAGACAACTTAAAAGAAGCCCGCAACGTCATCGAAGCCTTGCAACTCGCTGAATTAGACGACTTCTTCAACGATGCCTGCATTACCGCCAAACCCGAACAAATTGATACAATTTTAGATAATGCTGATTCAGAAACCGCTTTTATCTACGAAATCATCCTAGAAGATCGCGTAGCTTCAATTATCAAGCTTCCTCAACAGCCATTAGAATACTATCCGGCTCAAGTTCAGCATACAACACTGCAAGGCGAAATTCAACAATTGAGAAGATATGTCAGCGATCGCCCCATTTTTCCAGACGAAGTGCTTCAAGCAGCAAAAAAACTTTATCCTTGGATTATTGAACCCTTAGAAAAACGACTTGCTGAAGAAGAAAAAATTAAGACTTTAGTCTTTGTTCTCGATCGCCCCTTACAAAATATTCCTCTTGGAGTTCTCTACGATAAATCCAACCAAGAATATTTTCTAGAAAAAGATTACACCATCGTTTTATCTTTGGGATTACAACTCATTCAAGCTCAACCCTGGCAATTAGGGAATCAAAATCTGATGCAGGCATTCACAGGAGGAGTCGGAATTCCCCAAAAAATTGGTGAGTTTGATTTTGAAGCAATCAAAGAACTAGAGCTAGAGCTAAATACGGTTTCAGAAATACTGAAAACTGAACAACCCCTAATTGATGAACAGTTTACGCCTGAAGCGATCAAAGATAAAATCTCTGCTGCCGACTTAGATATTATTCATTTTAAGACTCACGGACAATTTAGTTCCGATCCAGAAAAAACCTTTATTGTTGCCTATAACGATTTAGTCAACAGTGAAGAATTAGGCTCCTATCTTCAACAAAGTAATCCAACTGATGAGGACAACATTAAATTACTGGTTTTAAGTGCTTGTGAAACCGCTCAAGGTGACAACCGAGCAACCCTAGGGTTAGCAGGAATGGCCGTTCGCTCTGGTGCTGGCAGTATTATTTCCAGTTTATGGGTTGCCAGAGATGAACGCAACACAGAACTAATGGAATATTTTTACACTGAACTCTTAAAACCCAATACCACCAGAGCAAAAGCTTTTCAAAAAGCCCAAAAGATGCTCTTTGAACAACATCAAGAACCCCATTTTTGGGGAACGTATGTTTTTCTGGGTAACTGGCTTTAAATCTGCTACAGTATAGTCAATTTGTAGTGGACCGGCAAGCTTAAAATTGGGGGTAAGAGTGTAGGTTGGGTTGAGGAACGAAACCCAACACCCGTCTGACGAAAGTTGGGTTTCACTTCGTTCAACCCAACCTACAGTTTTAAGCTTGCCGGTCCAGTAGGGTGGGCAATGCCCACCGTACCTCTTATTCTATTAATTGAACTGGGCCAATGATGGGTTTAGAACTAATATTTGGATAACGAGATTGTTGCAAAAGCTGATTCCACTGGTTCTTGATTACTTGATCTCCAGGGGTATTGAGAATACGATACCCTAAATTGGTTAAACTATCATACCAAATATCCGGTAGACCTGACTCAATGGACTGTTCAGTTTCTGGAGTTCTAGCAACTCGCTGAAGCCAACCATTAATATCTATGTCAGGAGAGTTTTGAGCCGGTGAGCAAAAGAGTTCGATATACCACCGATAATATTGATTATTTTCTAGAGGCTCGGATGCTTGTTCCGGAATGGTAATACTGACAATTCCAGGGGTATTGGGCAGAGTAAACTGAGTTCGATAAATTCGCTGCTTACCATCTCTCGTTAGCAGCGAAAATTCACCAAATTCAATGGTTTCTGATGAATAAGGAACATAAAACCAAACGGTAGGATGAGCTTGAATGGTTTGACGATTTTGATTGTTTTTGGGGATTAATGCGGTTAATGTTTCGGGTGTTTGGGGGCAAGAAGAATTACGAGGATCGAGTGGCCCTCCGGGTACTCCTTCATCGTCTGGAGGAGGATTAGATGTACTTAATATAGGATTAGGACTTGAGGCTAAAGAGACGGATTGGGTCACCAGGGATGAGCCAGAGTTCATGAGGAGTAGGACTAAGAAAAGGATTAGTTTAGGATTTAACATTTGATTTCTGTGGGTAAACAACAACCATATATTCAGTGATTAGCATGGATAATAGGGAAGGAATCAATGGCATCCATCCGCCCAGTATTAAGAGTTGTAGACACAGTTGATATAAGCCAAAGATTATAGCTATATTGATTAGGGTTAATATCCACAGCTTTCGAGGGCAAAAGCAGACAATCGCTCCGCCGATCAAAGACCAGGAAAAAATCCAGAGTGCATCTCCCCATTGAACCTCTTTCCATTGTGGTAAAACCCAGATTAAAGGGCGATCGTCTTGGATAGAATGAACAATTTGACTGACCATATGGGCATGAATCAAAACTCCTGCCATTTCACCGTAGGGAGTTGGATAATAATCTTTTCCAATTCCGGCAGTTACACTGATTAAGACGATTTTATTTTGGATGATACTCGGATCAAATTTTCCTTGGAGAACTTCAGTCAGAGTGATTTTTTTAGTAATGCCTTGATTGCCCCAAGGAGAACGATAGTTGATTAAAATTTGATTGCTTTGACCATCAAGGGTTTGATAGCCTCCAACTCGTTGGGATAGCCTTGGGTACTGAAGGGGTTCTAAAGAATCAAGTTCTAGAAATTTTAGGGCTAGTTGTGTACTAAAGCTCCATGAGGTAATACATTGAGCGTTTTTTGAGGATAACTGAGGATTGGATGAAAGTATCTGGCGACGAATCACGCCATCATGACTTTTCGTGCCATACAAATCACTGAATCCAATTTGTTGCTGAATTTTGTTTTGAGATAATCCTAGAGGCGGGGAGTAGATTTTGTCTGAACTATTATGGGAGCATAAGCTAATCAAGTTAGGGTGTTGGTTAAATAAGTTGATTAAAGATGGATAACCTTCATCCCTGGGTTGGCCGCGATGCATGTGTAGTCCAATGACTTTAGGATTATGGGGGATGATTTTGGTAAGGGTTTCGGCTAAGATACTGTCACTTAAAGGATAACCGTAATCATTGGTGTCAGAGTCTGTGGCTTCGATGACTAAAATGGATGAATCAATGATTTCTGGAGGGCGTTGTTCCATTAAGCGATCGAAGGCTTTTAGTTCCATGGACTCCAGGAGGCCAGAATATCGCACTCCCATGACTACAGTGGTTACTGCTAGAGAGATGCAGAGGGTGGTTGTTAAGGCTTTTTGCCAAGAGAAATGGGGAGGGGGAGATTGTCCTACTAACTCGTCCCAGGTGGGGGAGATGTAGTCAGGATGCTGCCAGATGACGGGTAACCAGGTGGCGCAGGGAATTTGATCTTCGAGTCCCTGGAGCTTTTCTCGTGCCTCCCGTACTGCGACTTCAAAGGAGTATCCTTGGGAAAAGTTGAGGAGGAATGATTTGAGGAATTTTTGGGCGACGAGATCGGGAACGTAGTCGCGCATGACGATCATTTGGGGAATGTGGGGATCGTCGAGTCTGCGGGCGAGTCCTAGTCCGTCACAGGAGTTGAAGATGGCGAGTTTTAGTCCTTGGGCGACGGCTTTTCGCAGACCATACCAGATGTCCTCAATGGCTAAATATTCGTTGGGATTGATGTAAATTTTGCCGGTGTCGCCGTCGGTTTCGCTGTGGCCGGCAAAGAAGAGGATATCCCAGGGTTGTTCCCATATTGAGTCGTTGATGTCTGCTCTTTTGGGTTCGATGAGAAAGGTGACTTCTGCATTGGGTAGGGAGTCGAGGATTTCCTGGTCTTTGTCGGTGTCGATGCCTTCTTTATGTCCTAGGATGGCTAAGATTCTGACTTTTCCGGGTGGGGTGGTGCTGAGGGGATCGGAGCGCCTAAAGTGGGGATGGCTGAAGGAGATTTCAGCATGGGTGTATCGGGATAGGAGTTGCCAACTGTGCCAAGGTAGTTTTGGCAAGTCATTACATTTGGTACGGACAATGAAGCGAATACGATCGCTATAATTAAGCCTCTCGCGGATCTGAGTGTCGATCGCCCGAAAATCCGGAGAACTGAGCCATTGATTGAGGCGATCGCACAGGCGATCGCCGGATTCTTTACACTCTTTGATCCGATTCAGAACTCCATCATATTTAATCGCTTTGGGTTTTAACCCCCGTGTATTAGGCAGTCCCAAAGGGCGATACTTGTCGATCCAATGACTTTCTAGCAATTGGGCTAGATCGGGTTCTGAGGGTAAGTATCCGGATATATCCAGATCGGGGCGCTTTCCGTCTTCCCCCATTTGTAATCTGACCCGAAAGCCCTCGGTGCTTAAACTGCCTTCAAGCTCCAAAACTACCAATTTACCCACGTCTGTCGCCTCCTGATTGCCTAATCTCACCTTTGCTCGTCCTCAATGGCAGGGAAATAGAGAGATAACCCCCCTATAGGGTTCTCAGATTTTAGGGGGCAATTTTATGCAAACTTTACAAAAATTTACAATTAAGGCAAGATTGTGGGGGGCGATCGCGGAGCGAAACGGAGTTTTATCGCGAAGCGAAACGGAGTTTTATCGCGAAGCGAAACGGAGTTTTATCGCGAAGTGAAACGGAGTTTCATCGCGGAGCGAAACGGAGTTTCATCGCGGAGCGAAACGGAGTTTCATCGCGCCAGGGATGGGTAGCATTATCGCCTTCTAGAGCCAACAAGGATGGATTGCAACTTGGTACAGCTAAAGTTAGAATCATTTGTGCATTCAGCTCTGGTGGGATTAGCTCTCTAGAGACCCTTGTCCACAAACCGGATACAGACCCATACAGAGGTTCCCCAAACCTCAGACCAGACCAATTCATCGCCCAGTCAACGTACACAACTTAACCTTATCAACCGATCTGTAGGAGGAAAACGTGACCGCAATTAGAGTGATTCCAGCGAGTGCTGCCGGTTCAACCATGGGGATTAATGTCATTATCCGGCTCTTGTTTGACTATCGCCCTCATTTAATCAAACTCTTTAGAATCAAGAGACAAGACCACTCCATCACTCGTTATACCTTCATTGTTGTTTTCCGGGAACCTGGCTCCATCGGGCAACTGGTTGCCTTTATCCACGAATGGGGAACTGCCAGTGGACAGGGAGAGGGAGAGGAGAATACGGCCGAAACCTATGGATTTTCGGAAATCATGACCACCATTAAGCAGCTTAAAATCCGACTGTTAACAGTAGATTGGCATACAGAAATTCATGAAGGTTGGAAGCAGAAACTGGAAGTGCGTCCCGATCCCACGGTTCTTAAATATCGGCTCTCTGACTGGGAAGGTTGGCTCTTAGAACAGATCGATACCCCTTGGTTCCCGATGCAGCATCTGCACGAGGACGATCTGGATCTGCGCTGGATGGAACATGAATAGATGGGGTAATGGGTAATGGGTAGTTACCCTATCCCCTATCCTATTAACGCGGTCGAAACTCGACCACATCTTGCTTGATTTGCACATCATAGTTGCCAAAGAAGTCATGGCCGAGTAAGCCGATCGCCATTCTAGGGGCGATCGCCACCGGAATATCCCTGACTACAGCACCATTGACAGCCATTGATTGGATATAACCCAAGGCAAACGTCACCTTAGACCCATCAGCCACCACACTGGTGACAGAATCTACGGGTTCCACTTCCAACACCTCCGCCATCTCCTGAGTAATCAGAGTCCCACTCGCGCCCGTATCCACAATCATCTCAAAGGAATACTGGTCATTAAACATCACCTCAATCACCGGAATTCCACCCAACCGGCGCTTAATCTGCGCTTGAAACACCCCTGGGTTCACTGGACGAGAACGGGGAGCCGAAGTCCCCTCACAGACTCCACTCAAAGGAATCGAGCGTCCAGAAGAATCCACCATAAAACATCCTTGCACTTCCTGGGCGATACTACTGGACCGGCAAGCTTAATTTTGTGGGCAACGCGATCGCTGTAATTTATTCCATTAGTAAATTGTAGCACATAGCTTACCCATGATTTTAAGCTTGCCGGTCCACTACTCTCTGCTCCACCCATGATTAAACCTATACCCAGGGCAACGGCTACCCTCAAACCCTTATCCCATAGTCGTTTATTCATAAACTTCTGGCGATTGATAAACCCTACTTTCTAGTTTACTGATAATTAAAAGCATAACCCCCCATAACAGCCAAACAACCTTCGCCCCCATCAACCTTTTAACCGGACATGATAGAATTCATAGTTAGGTACAGCATAAAAAATAAGATCTAACGTTCATCATGGACGATCTGAAAAGCCTGGGGTATGATGACTGGTTTAAGAGTCGAGTCGATGATCAAATGATTGCTGCTCACGACATTGCACGGGTAGTTTCTGTGCATAAAGACAGCTACACTGTCACCAAGGGAGGGAAAGAAATATTTGCTGAATTATCAGGAAATCTTCTTTACCGCACCGAGTCAGCATACGATCTTCCGACTACAGGTGACTGGGTATATGCCGATTTCTTCGATGATGATACCCATGCAATTATCTATGGTGTTTTCCCAAGAAAGACTCTACTACAGAGAAAAACGGCTGGAAAGGTGGTAGATTTTCAGTTAATAGCCGCCAATATTGATGTTGCCTTCATTATTCAATCTTTGAATGAAAATTTTAATCTACGAAGGCTAGAGCGCTATCTTGTTATGGTCAATGAAAGCGGAATTGAGCCGATTATTCTTCTGAGTAAATGCGATCTGATCTCCAAGGAAGAGATCGATGAAATCAAGAAAAAAATTCTGAGTATTGCTCCTCATACTTTGGTGATGCAGTTTAGCAACTTAAACCAGGAGAATCTTGTCTCAGTTATTGGCTTGTTAAAGCCAGAATTTTCATACTGCTTGCTAGGGTCTTCTGGTGTGGGTAAAACCACTTTACTGAACCACATCATCGGTCATGAAAAATATGAAACTCAACCCGTAAGTAAAATACAGAGCAAAGGCCGACACACGACAACAAGCCGTCAGCTAGTTTGCTTAGAAAATGGAGCGATGATCATAGATACTCCAGGAATGAGAGAGCTGGGTAGTCTGTCGATAGATGAAGGTCTGGATGAAACTTTCTCAGACATTGTTGAGCTTTCGCAAAGCTGCAAATTTTCTAATTGTTCTCATACTCATGAAAAAGGTTGTGGGATTCTTGCTGCGATAGAAGTTGGAGATTTGTCCGAACAACGCTATCAAAATTATCTGAAGATGAAAAAAGAATCGGAATTCAATCAAATGTCGTATCTTGAAAAACGAAAAAGAGATAAGCAGTTTGGCAAGATGGTCAAATCGATTATGCAAAAGAAGAAGAGGTAAGGCCCCGCAGGAGAAGGTGAGAAGAAGTCATTGCGAACGGAACGCAGTGAAGTGAAGCAATCTCGATCATCTCGCTAATCACCATCCCAATGATAATTCTACCTCAGCTAGAATAATGACAGCGTTCAGGGAATGATGATGGATGTCAGGTTCTCTCTCCTAAAATTAACCATTGGTGGCGGCTGTGTGGTTGGTAGCACCGTATTTCCCCTATTGCTTGCTGGGGAAGGGATTGCTTGGGGAACTGTGTTGGCAGCTACTTTAGCGAGTGTTGCAGCAGGGAATACAGCTAACGCGATCGATGCCTTAACGGAGGGAAAAGACGGCGATCGCTACCGCTTCATCCATCGCCTGGTGCAAGAACACTTCGCCAAATTGGAAATCCAGAAAGAGTAAAAACTGGGGAGTGAAACTCAACTGTCGGTGAAGCCGAAATTCATTGGTATGAAGCCCACGGCATTGGACGCAAAGAATTCAAGATTAAATACCTACTGGAGTAAAACCTATGGAATTTGTTGTTTGCATTAAAAACACAGACTATACAGCTTCCCTAGAAGTTCGCAAGATTTATCAAGTTTTACCGGACTCAAAAGCGAATAGCCATCAAATGCTGCGGATAATTGATGAATCAGGGGAAGATTACCTCTATCCTCACTCCTATTTTATGCCGATTGAACTATCCCCTCCTCTACAAAAAGTTCTGGAAATGTCTTAGGTTGCGTTAAATCCAAGCATCTGTGAAAAACTCACCGGAGTCATTGCCGTTGCCTTCCTCTCCGACGCACCCCTAGACGCGCCATTAAAAGGCTTTCCCCCGAATCAACCCAATCTGTTATCTGCCATTCAAACTTGGTTAGAGGAGATTTGAGAATTTAGTATCAATGAACAATGAACAATGAACAATGGGGATCGGTTGAGTTGCTAAGTTTCCCATGTGAGCCAAGCTACTTTTCTGTATTTTTGGGGATAGGTAATGTGGGGGTACGTTCGTAGGGCATGGGAATATACTGTACACTGGGCCGGCGATTGGTCGGTTGAGGATACAAATCCATTAATCCATAAATTTCTTTCGGTAAGCCTGTAACGATGGGTAACCCTAACGCTTTTGCTTCCTCTGGAGGAATGGGATAATCATGGGTAACTTTGCCCGTAGTTAACTCTTCAATAATTCGATCCATGTTTTCTGGAGCGATTTTTTGCTGGGGAATATCATCTTCTAATAACTCGCGCACAAACCGTTTAACTTGTTCAATGGCTTTACGGGATAAGTCGGCCATAATTAAGGTTTGATCGTCTATATCGCGCAGGGGTTTATCCTCAACGACTTTGAGAATACTGGCGGCGGGAAAATTACCCAATTGCGGATCGACGGGGCCTAAAACGGCGTTTTCATCCATGACAATTTCATCGGAAGCGAGGGCTAACATGGTTCCGCCACTCATGGCATAGTGGGGAATAAAAACGGTAACTTTGGCTTGATGACGAATGAGGGCGCGGGCGATTTGTTCGGTGGCTAATACTAAGCCTCCTGGGGTATGTAATATGAGGTCGATGGGAACATCGGGAGGGGTTAACCGAATGGCTCGCAGAATTTGTTCTGAGTCTTCGATACTGATATAGCGAGATAGGGGAACGCCGAGTAAATTGATGGATTCTTGGCGATGGATGAGGAGGATAACGCGACTGCCCCGTTTTTGTTCAAAGGCTTTTAGGGTTTGGATGCGTCGTTGAATGATTTTCCGTTGTTGCCAAGCGGGTTGTAGTGAGATGAAGAGGAGGATCAGGAGGATGATATCGAAGACGCTAAAAGACATAATCAATTAACAATTAATAATTAACAATTAATAATGAATGAGGGTAAGACGGGGTTAGAATTGGGCGCGGACGGTGAAGGTGTAATCACCGCCGGGTTCGAGTTGATAATCTCGTTGTTCTAAGAATCGCCCTAGGGGTTCTTGAATGAGGGCGCGTCCTAGGGAGGGTTTGACGAGGAGTTGTCCATGGCGAAAGAGCCATTGAAATTCCCATTGATATTCGTTGGCTAAGACTTCTCCTTCGAGTTTGCCTTGTTGCCAGGAGTGGCGCAATACGCGGACGTAAACGGTGGTTTCGGGTAGGCGCTGAGAACTCATATCAATTAAAAATCACGATCGCTGTTCCAATGCTGCAAAGAGTCGGTTGTTGTACAGGTTCATGGCTTGTTCTACTCCTTGTTTGAGGCTGGTTTCTACGGCATCGGTTGCCCCTGGAATCACGTCGTTAATGATTTTGGCTTCCGATGGGGAAAATTTGCCTAAAACGTGGGATACGGTGTCTTTGCTGCCGGTGTCTGGAGATTTGGAGGAGCCGATACCGACTCGCAGACGGGGGAAGTCTTGGGTTCCTAAGTGGGCGATCGCACTTTTCATGCCGTTATGACCTCCAGCCGAACCGGATAAGCGCAGCCGTATCCGTCCTACGGGTAGATCCATATCATCGTAGACAATTAGGACAGAATTCTGTGGCAGTTTATACCAATCGAGAACTGCACGAATGGATTGCCCGGAGCGGTTCATATAGGTGGAGGGTTTGAGCAGGCGCAGTTTCTGCCCGTTAGCAAAGGGCGCTTCCGCGAACCATCCATGAAATTTTTTGTGGGCACTCCCGGAGGCATTCCAGCGCCGGGCGAGTTCATCGACAATATCAAAGCCGATGTTATGGCGAGTGCCATCATATTTACTGCCAGGGTTGCCTAAACCGACAATGAGTTGGGGAATGACGAGAGCGGGTTGCTCTTTGGGATTGGGCGATCGCTCGCTATTCATGGATCTGGGTTAGCTGGTAGGTGTCGAATTATTACTTACTGTTGTACTGTCTTGGGGTTCGTCTTCGGAGGTGTGACTGACTTCAACCTTCGATTCTAAGCTAGGTTGCTCTTTTACTGAGGCTTCGAGTTGAGAGGCTTCCCGCTTAAATTCCTGTTCAAATTCTTTCGAGGCTTGCTGGAAACTACGGATAGTTTTGGCGATCGCCTTACCCATCTCCGGTAATTTCTTCGGCCCAAAGATCAACAGAGCCACAATCATGATCACAGCCATTTCCGGTAAACCAATGCCAAAAATATTCATGTTCTTCTGTTCTCCTAAATTAACCGTACTCTAGAGGGGATCAACTTAAAAAAACCCGGTTTATGGACTAAACCGAGTTTTCAGGAATCAGTAAACGTTCTCAGTAAACGTGGGTAACTGTAATATGATTGCCGTATCCTACCGACCGAGAGTCGTCCAGTCTACGTCTAATCCTTCCAGCAGGAGGGAGGAGTTGTAGATTTGGAGAATAATCAGCAGGAAGACTAAGAACAGTAGCATAAACACTCCCATTAATGGGGTGGTTCCCCAGCCGGGGGCTACCTTACCATATTCCGAGTTCAGGGGTCTGAGGATGTCTCCTAAACGGGTACGTTGTGCCATGGGTCTCCTATATTCCGTTTCAATTTTCTGATTTTACACTGGTCTGGGTCTGGCAGAACTGCGAATCCGGAAGGAATCGCGATCGCCGCGATCGCCACCAAATGTAAATTTTTGTAATACTATATTTAAGGATAGTATATCTTAGTTCAGAAACCTATGGAAACTGCAACGGTTCTTAATATCGGCATTGTGGCGATCGTCCTGGCCCTAACAGGTGTTTCGTTATATACATCGTTTGGCCCGCCCTCGGAAGTCCTTGACGATCCCTTTGAAGATCATGAAGATTAGGAAGATCGAGCAATTCTAATTAAAGTTAAGACAACTGTAGGGGCTTTCCCGCCGGAAAGCCCCTGTGTTGCATTAAAATTTTTCCGTAACTCCAAGGATACACAGTCGATCTTGAATTAATTGTTCCCCTAAGTGCATGGGATAAGGTAAGACAATATTACCCATTGTCCATGCAGGAGAGAAGCGTAAATAATGGGGAACTCGACAAAGTACCTTGCGCTCCTCATTACCTTGAAAATCTGGATAAACAAAGAACGGCAGCATTTCAATTGCTTGTGAATGTTTAAAAGGAATTCCACCCGCGTCTGCAATTTTGTAAGGATCTTCACGACCTTTAGTACGCTGATCTCCTTTAATCGTGCTTGGAAGTCTTCCAATCGAGAAGTAATGAAAAACTTCGTTATGCGATCGCTCGACAAAGCCAGAAAGCTCGTATAAATCACGCGAGAGGCGATCGCCATCTTTCTGCCAGGTTTCTCGATTGGTAATATATTGAGGAGTTTCATCCCCAGTCCGAAGTCGAATAACCCCAAGAAGATGACTCAGTTCAGAATCGTCTCGTTCGTATACTTCCCCCAGTTCCAGTCTATCTAAGGCTTCAGATAATCGATCGTTTTTCAATTGTCCCCACGCACCTTGGTTGCGCCAGTTTTCTGCTTCTACAATGGCAATCGTTGGGCGATCTAACTTCTGAGTTAACGTATCTTCAACAAATTTCACCAGAGTCTTAGAGTTTAGACTAACGGGACGGTCTTTTTGCATCTTCCCATTGTTAAAATACGATCTTGCCTCAGCAAATATCTGTCCTAATTGATATCCAGCTTCAGCATAAGGTATCCAGTCTTTTGCTTCCGGGAGTAATACATCCACTTCTCCAGATGCTCGCAGACGAACGGCTAGTGCGTATGTAACGCCAATTTGTTTTTTAATTAAAGCAAAAGCAACCACATCTAATTCTCGTGCCTGTTGTTCTGGAATCCCGATTTCTTGATAAATTGTATTCGGGGGATCGTATAATACACCGAGTTGACGGATAATTAGGTCTTGCACAGCATTGTGAGTGCGACCTTTATCGGCTGGTCTTAAGGTTCGTTCTTTAGTCTCCTCATCTGTTTTCCATTGTACACCGCGTATCATTTGAGAGAGGATTCCTTCGCGATCGCACGCTTCCCGAATGCTTCCTTTAATTCCTTGGTCTGGATGAAACTTTTCCCACAAAGTGGGTTCTTCCAATCGCTCAATGATAGCTACACAAAAAGAATCTTGTCTAATCTCCTCTTCAGTTTTGATTTTTTTCAAGAAATTTCGCCAAGCCTCTCGTTTTTCACGATGTGCTTTCTTAATTGCCTTATTCCATTGATCTTCAAAGCCTTTCTGTCGAGATGAGGGAGATTTATATCGCATTTCAGGTTTAAGGTCTCCAACCTCTAAGTGTTGACCAAGTTGAAGATCGAGAATAGGTGTTTTAATAATGGTAAGATTTTCAGGAAAAGAATCTTCCTCATTCAACAAAAATGTTTCTCGCAATTGTTTGTAAATCGCATCACAAGTATCTTGTTCTTGATAAATAATCAAAATGGTTAGAGATTTTCCTCGTAATGCTCTTTTTACAGCTTCCGCAGGAATATATTGCTGTTCTCGCTTCTTTTGACGAGTTTCGCGATCGCGCACTTCATAGCGTTGCTCGTCTGTCAATCCTTGTGTTTTAGCCTTTTGTGCGCTCATTAAGGGAGGACTTTCAGAAAGATTCTCAAATGTCCATAAAGCAAGAGGAAGAGGCTTTAGAGGAAATATCTGTAGATCGGGTTCAAGCGCACGATCGGGTTGCAAAACACCTTGCAGCAGATTGCAACAAGTGCGATCGATAATTTCACTCTGTTCGGCTAAACCAAAACCTGTTTGTACTTTATGCGTACTGCGACCATATTTATATCCTTCTGTATGAATAACATAATACTCATCATCCAAATTATTAGTCTTCCAAAAATTTTGAGGATTTGCGTAAATTTCAACAGGAGAAACCAGAGAACGCGCTCCAAACTCTTCAAGTAACTGAGGAAGTTTATCTAACCAATCTCCTTTTTTTACATTAGCTTTAGCTTTCAAGCTAACTAAAGTTGAATCAATTTCCCATCCATCCATCCTTTGCCGATTCATTCCCAATAAAATCGTAATATCGTTCCATCTTTGATTGCGCGTTAATTTTTTCTCTGCATAGCGCTGACAATGTAGAAAAGCATAAATCCAAGGTTGATCGCGTCCCGCTTGTGTCTGAACTTGGAACTCAAGTTTATAGGAAAAGAAGCCTTCTTCTGCTGATTCCTTAAAACCGCTCTTTCGCATAAAAGATATGGGGAGAGGCTGGCTCACTACGCAAAGTCGATTCGAGCTATTTTGTGCCTTACGCCAATATACTTCTCTATCGGCGATTGTGGAGGTTTGACCGTGTAGTAAAGTTGACAATAAACTGGGAACTGCATTAAAAGCTAAACCTTTCTCTGCATAAAGATCGTTAAGAAAAGTTTTTGGGCTAATATTATACCATTGGGTTTGAGGCTTATCCTGTAAAGCTGTTAACAACTCCTCCCAAATTATTTTTCCTTGTCCTGTAATGATTTCTTTGAGCCACGGTTGTCGTCCCCAAATTTGAATCCAAATTAGAATAAGTTCAGTAATTTGCTCCTCAGTAGGATGTGTTAAAGAAGAACTGATTATTTCTCCTTTAGAATTGCGTTCGATTTTGCCAATTGCCAACATCCTGCGGATTTGTTCGTTCTTTACGCCATATTTTTCAAATCCATGTACGACGGTTGGAGAACAGGCAACGATAGCATTATTGAGCAATCGATAAGGTGGATATTGCCACCACTCTAATCTTTTTTTATTTAATAAACCTTTAAGTTGTTGTGTGAAACGATCGATCGCATCCTGAAAAGGGAAATCAAAAACAGCAATCTCTAGATCGTCAAATGGGTTTTCATTTAAACTCATGCGAGCGGGTAAAACTACCGGTAAAGAATTGGATCGTGTAGGCATTTTTTCTGTCTCCTAAATCTCAAAAATGAGTTACCAATTTAACTCCATATTTTCCAATGCATCAATTAATGGTTTATACAGTGCAGAACCGACTGTATTTTCGTCGCAAGCATAGTCGTCTAAACAAAGAATCATGGCAACGAGCAAACTGGTTTTCTCCGTGTCTGGTTTTTCGGAATCTGGATTGGCGTTCTCAGGGGCCCATGCAGAATCCACAAAATAAGCATGAAAAGGTACACCTCCTCTAAGTAATCGTCCGACGGCTTGAATGATGTATCCGGCTGTTGTTGCGGCTAAATCTCGGCGAGGACGAGCGCGTAATTTTTCATCATCGCGCAATGTACTATAGTAAGACCTTTGCTCGACCGATCGCCAATACTCAGCAGCGAGTTTTCGCACTTCTCGCGCCCTTTGCAATATCCCGTCACCTTGCAGCCAGGCGATAAAATCGGGATCGTTTGCCCAGTCTAACGCACGGCGGTTGACTTCTTGGGCGATCGCCTGCGTATCATGAGGATGGGGATAAGGACGAGTGAGAAAATACACTGCACCAAAAGCCGCTTTTCCTCGATCGTTGAGAATATTAAACCCCCGTCCTATGGCGTGCATGGGAGCAACGAGAATTTTTCCTTCAGTTTGAGCAAAGGTTTCGATATTGGCTCGCGCTAACCCATCCGCCTCATCCCTTTCCTTAAAATAAGAACCCAGTTCGCTATCATCGGTAACACCACCGCGTCGCAGATGAAAAATTTTACTGCTCTGACTTGACCATTTTTGGCGAATTTGATCGGCGACCCATTTTGACTGATCGTAGGAGTTGACTAAAATAAGCAAGCGATCGCGATCCCTCCATTTTTCATCGTTTTCTCCAAGGTCTTTTAATTCCTCAATCTCTCGACTCAATAATCCCGTTCCTCGATTGCCAACCAGTTTTGTAGCAAGTTCCTTAAACGCACTCATTTTTTTATGTTCTGCCACTCCAGAAATACGGATCGGTTTACCATCAAGATCGTACTGAGGGATAAATGCAAAACGACTTTCTGCGATCGCATTGCGTGCTGTTTCCTCTGGCATCAATACTCCTTGAGGATCGCCAACGTGAAACTTTGTTGAATCTGGCAAATAGGACGTTCCAGAAAGTGCTAAAACATTAGGGCCGCGCAGACCGTCAAGATCGGTTAGCAAGCGATGGGAATTTAACACATAACAGCGACCGATATTGGTGTAGGAAAATATCGATAAGTTGTTGTTATCGTCCTCATTTCCTCGTGAATAGTATGTCCCAAATTGCCTTCCTGTAGGAGGTAAGGGAAGAATATTCAACATTGCACTTGGCATCCTCCGGTGAGGTTGTTCTCCTTCGATGGAGTTTGGACGACTGTACCATTCATAAAAAACAATATGAGTATGCCGATCCAACAACGCCGCAGTTAGGGCAAATTGCAACCGACGTGCTAAAGTTTCTAGGGTGTCCGCGCGATCGCCATCCTCATTATTTTTGCGTTTGCGTCCTCTCTTTTTGGGTTGTTGAGCGTTACGTGCATCGATCGCATTTTGCAAACGTGCTAATTTTTGTTCGATATCAGGGAAAAATTCCAGAATCCATGCTTGACAATTAGCCAAAATATCGTCATCAAAAGCACTCTCACCCGCACTATTGATTTCTTGTAGGAGTGAAGCCAGTCGAAACGCTGAATATTCAACTCGATTGTCAGATTGCCGAAGCCTTTGTGGTCGTAAAGGATCTGTTTCATTAATAAAGAGGCGATCGAAAATGGATACGGTTTCTGCGGTTAATTGCTCATTTTCTTTACAAGACTCTTCAGGAGTATCGTCAGGATCGAACTCTTCTAACCCAGAAAGGCGACGAGATAGCTTGTAAAACAAGGCATTGGGTGTAAAATAACTCTTCTTGACCCATTGTCGCAGAATTTCATTTTCTGACAATAACGTTAACGTTACGGTGATAGCTTGTTGCGCTGCTCGTTGCGCTCCCACCCATCGTTGCGTTATTTGTTGATTGGGAGTTCGATCCTGTATCATGTGGCGTTCTGTAGCCAAGCCAACGGTATCAAAAACCCCATCTTTTCCATTGGTTAGTAATACCTCTTCGGCATAAACATCATCAAACCACTTCACAATTGTATCGGCTTCATCGAAAATCACGATATCGGATTGTTCGTAAACCAATTCACCAACTCTAATGGGTCGAGATTCAAGCTGACGCGGCATTCTTCCCATTGCCATTGCACCGGGAGTGGTAATCCAGATTTGTGCTGTGGGTAAATCTCGATAGAGTTGATGAGAAGGACAAATATGAAACAAAGGACAGAGATAAGAATAACTGCGAGCATTTCGTTGGGATTGGGATGGAACTTGTTTGAGAGAGTGACAGGGTTCTTCTCCAGGAATAATAGGTTTATTACTCAATTTTTGAGCCAGATCCTTATCTGGAATTAAAGCTTGCAATGGACATTCAACGCGCAACCAACGTTCTCCCCAGTGAGTTTGTCCGCGTTCTTGATGTTCTAAATAATCGCGAGAGCCGTGAAATTCTCGCAGGTGGCGATCGCGCCGACTGTGACCCAATAACGGCACAGCAACGGGATTATCCGATTCTGGATCGCTGCGAAACCACCAGTTAATCAAATTGGCTAATTTGAGCGCAGATTGTACGTCACCTACGACCAAAGTCATACGGCGATCGCTCTCTTGTCTGATGAGATAAGCCGCAAGCAGAAGGGATAAGGTCGATTTTCCCGAAGCAACCATCCCAGCAATATGGGTGAAACCATCAAGTTCTAAGTTGGGTGCATCATCGGCACTCAATTGATCGCCTACGACTGGGTGAAAGTGAATTTTTCGATAACGCTTGAGCCAGTTTCCTTTCTGCTCGTTTTGCCAATTATACTGAGTGGCTAGACGATCTTCGTGATCGTCAAGAAATTGGGCAATTTTCTCCAATTCGATAAGATTCAGAGAGAAAGGAGTACGATTCTGAGCGCGATCGAACCAGTCACCGCGAAACTGCGATCGGATCTCTAAATGTTCGTTCTCAAATTTTACTTGTACATTAACAATTTCATCGAAAGTACGAGCATCAAACTGATAGGATTGATCGGGTTCTTCACCTGGTTCTATGTTTATTTGCTGGATCTCTCGAAAACACAATGTTTCACCCAACCAGGTTCTGTATAAATGCTGATGATTTTTATGTCGAATTCGTTTGCAAGCATCGATAATGATTTCATCGAAATTCCCTGGGTTTTCTACAGTATAATTTCGCTCGTGTTCGGGAATGTCTCGAAAGTAAACTCGCAAGGCATTTTCCCAAGCCGAACGACTGGATAAGGGAATAATTTGACGAGCATTGGCGATCGCTCTTCGTTGCTCTGGAGTCAAGTTTTGTAAGGTAGGATAGCGCAAAGGCATCCCGCTTAAAATTACCCAAACTGCCGTCACGGGTTCGCCATCAAGTTTTAGGTATTCCATCAAGGCAAAACCGAGTTCGACGTTAAGTAATATGGCTGCATTCTGGTTCAATCTTTCTCTGAGTGCTGACAGACGCTCTTGATAGGATTGAGGTGGAGCGAATAAACTACTATGTCTCATTTCTTTTTCTCCTGGGCTAAAGATTGAATTTTTTGCTCGATACGTTCCTCAAAGCTGGGAATACTCAGAAGATGGGTTGCTTGAGATAAATTTGTGGCGCTACTGCGAACAATTTGGATATAATTTTCTCGCCATTTGAAGCGACGATTGGGAAAAACATAGAATGCTTCTGTATAACGTAAATCTTCAGTAATTCCCGGAATGTTTTTCAGTTTTTGACCCAATCGATGAGGATTGCGATAGTCTTTGACATCCACAGCCCAAACCGAATTATCGCTAAAACGAAGTTGCATATCGTAGCTATCGAGTCCCGGCCACAAACGAGTATCAACAAGTTGTTCTGGATATCTTTCTTGCAATTTTTCCAGCGATCGCCAAAGATCCATTTCCGGTATTCCGGGTAAACAAACCCGGCTGTGAATTCCAGACTTGAGACGACGCAATTCCTGTTCCCAAGGGACTTCTCGAACGTAATCGAGTTCCTGACGATGATCTCGGCAGGCTTCGGGTTTAATCCCTTGTAATCGTCCATGTTTCTCAACTAAAGGCCCACAGCGATCGCAATTCCAGTACGTGCGTCCTCGATCGCAATCCTCGTACAGATCCCCTACTTCTTTGTTAGTAATATAGTGGGTTCTTGTAAATTCTTCCCGTAATTTACTGGTTGTGGTGTAAGGGCGATCGATGAGGAAAGAACGCAATTTAATGTATTCGTCTTGGGCGCGATCGCTGTCTCCACTGAGATATTCTTCGTTTAATCGCAGAAATAAATCCCGAAACTGTTTATTTTCGACAATAATTTGGATATTTACCGCATTCGGAATTTTATCTACATCCAACTCTCCCTCAAACAGTGCATCAAGATAATCAAAGGTTTCTTCGCTTGGTTTTCCATCATACAATAAGCCTGAGCTGCGATCGAACTCTTCAGGGATCTCCAACCCATTCGGCCACCAATTTTCAACCGGTTGCTCGAATAGTTTGAAAAGACCTGTTTGAGTGCGTGGATAGGTTCCGTAGGGCATCTTTAGAGCTAATTCATTGCAGGCAAGATGAAATATATCTGGATAAGGATATTTGGACTTCTCTCTACCATGTTTTTGCTCTTCTTGGCAAAATTCATGCAAACCGATGACCAGATAACTAAAGGTTTCAAATTTCGGCATAGTTCCCCCTCTAACTGGTAAATTACGGGAGTCAATATCGCGCGAACCGTTCTGTTGTGTTCGACATGAGATACAATTGGTTTATTAATCATACAGTAGCGCACTTTCTCTGATCGTGTCAAGCAAGAGACACTTTTTTCTTATGAGCAACACTGGCGCAGTCAATCTGTCAAGGAAGAGGAAACGGTTATGGGTAGCTCTCTGAACATGAGTCGGTTAGCAACGCTCGTGCGGACTAAGCGCGGTAATAAAGGACTGCGAGAAACGGCTCGCCAAATTGGGAAGGTGAGTCCTTCGACTCTCTCTCGCGTCGAGAACGGCAAAATGCCTGATATGGAGACCTTTTTGTTATTGTGCGATTGGCTGCAAGTGCCGCCAGCCGAACTGATCGAGAATAGTGAAGAACCACAAGTCTCTACGGATATGGATGCATCCGAGGCGATCGCCATCCAACTTCGAGCCGATAAAAACCTCGATCCAGCAACAGCCAATGCTTTAGCAGCTTTGGTTAAAGCAGCTTATCGAGATCTGGCACAGAGTAATCAATCAGAACAGGAGCCTGAATAAAGCATGTCGAGCTTAGAAAGTTTATCGCCTGAATTTCGGCAACGATGTGAGGCGATCGCCACCGAACAGCGTAGTTTATTGGATTTGCGGGCCTTCGAGCCACTTCCTGCACGAAATTTAGCCGCCAAATTAGGCGCAACGTTATGGACTCCAGAAACCGTTCCCAATGCCGATCCCGAACAGGTTAGACATCTGCTATCTCAAGGTCAATGGTCGGCTGCTATTATCTGCATCGATCCATTATGTATTGTTCACAATTCTCAACATTCACCTCCTAGACAAGAATCCGATTTGATGCACGAATGCGCTCATATTCTACTCAAACATCCGATGGTTTGTTTCAATCCTGAAACGGGTTTGCCCCAACGAGAACAAAAATTTGAAGAAGAAGCCACGTATTTAGGCAGTTGTTTGCAAATTCCCCGTCGTGGCTTGCTGTGGGCAACCCAGAAAAAGATGAATGTAGCTGAAATTGGAGAGCATTTTGGGGCAAGTCAAGAAATGGTGAGCTATCGGAGCAACTTAACTGGAGTTGCGATCGCACCATTGTAGTGCTTCAAGTTTGTAATTGTCGCGGCAATCGCCAGAAGCATCACAATACTTAATCCGCAGAGCAATCATCATCAGTTCGTTATTCTCCTAAACAACCACTTTTCCGAGTAAAATTTTATTCTCAAATTCAGGATACTGGGCATCTAAATAATAGGCAAACTTGCGAATTAAGGGAAAAGCAGTTTTGGCTAAAGTTAACTGTCTAAACACAGCTTGAGGATCGGATAAATGGGTTGTGGGTAAGTCTTGCCCCAGCTTTTTGAACACTAAGCCGATGGGGATTTTAATTTCTTCTTGTAGGCGCAAACAGTTGACTAAAAATTGGCCGTAAGCGCCAATAATTGAACCAACACCGCCTCGCGCTTGCCCCCAGCCAATATAGTAAATGCCTTTATAATCGTCTAAAACAGTGCCCGCATAACATTGAACAGTTGCCCCTTTAATCCGTTGCAGTTCATCGGATAAAAAGGGATAGGCAAGATGATAGCCGGTTGCACAGACGATCAAATCTACATCAGCAGAACTACCATCGACAAACTCTACGGTAGAATTCTGTAAGCGATCAATACCGGGCTTGGGTGTTATTTTCCCTTGTTTAATATAATAGGGAACTTCATTATTAATGGTAGGATGTTTGGTAAATAGGCGATGGTTGGGTTTCGGTAAGCCATAGCGTTTATGGGGGCCAAAGGTAAAGTTAATAATGGTGTGAGCCATGGCTCGCTGTAACCATTCCGGCATCCACCATTGAACGAGATTAACAACCGGAATTCCGGCAAAGGTTTTGGGGATAAACCAAACGGACTCGCGCAAGCTCAAAAAGGACTTTTCGGCCACTCGTGCGGCTTCGGCGGCAATATCACAACCGGAGTTCCCCCCGCCAATGACAAGGACTCGTTTACCGCGCAGTTGGTCGGGATGTTTATAATCTTTAGAATGGATAATATCTCCGTTGAATTTTCCCTGAAATTCTGGAAAGCGCTTGCACCAGTGATGACCATTGCAGAGTAATATTCCTTTGTAAATTCGCTCTTCTCCGTTGGCAAAAATGACGCGCCAGAGATTATTTTTAGTGGGATGAACGGCGGTGACGGTGCGGTTGAGTTCGATATTTTTTCGTAATTGAAAATGCTCGGCAAAATTACGCAGATAGGCTAACATTTGGGCGGCACTGGGGAAGTCGGGATAGTCATCGGGCATGGGAAACTGGGGAAATTGGGTGACTTTTCGAGAAGAAATAATATGGGCAGTTTCATAAACGCCGTGATACCAATTGCCGCCAATATCATCGCTGGCATCGACTTGATCGTAGGGAATTTGGGCAGATTTCAGGGCTTGGGCGATCCCCAGACCAATAAAACCGGCCCCAAGGATTAAGTATTTCTCACAGGTGTGGGACATAGCAATTAGGCTCTATTCTCTAGTAAGAATAGACGGTTTTTGGATAAAATACATCAATTAGGCGGTTTCTCTGTTTCTTCGCTCCCAATAATAATGTCTATCTGGAATTTTTTACAAAATGTTTTCTCTCCGAGCCAATACATGCCCCATGGCTCGTGTTATTTGTGGCAAACTCCGTTAATTTGGCTGCATGTAGTGAGCGATGGGTTGATTGCGATCGCCTATTTTTCCATTCCCGCCCTCCTCATTTACTTCGTCCGCCAACGCCGTATGCCCTTCATGGGCGTATTTTACCTGTTTGGAGCCTTTATCGTTTGCTGCGGCATCGGCCATTTACTTGAAATTTGGACGCTCTGGCATCCCGCCTATTGGCTCTCTGGTATCGAAGACGCAATTACCGCCCTAGTCTCCTGTTGGACAGCCGCTCACATGGTGGTTCTGCTGCCCCAGTTCCTGTCCCTGAAAACCCCAGAAGAACTCGAAGCCGTCAATCGAGAATTGCAACAAGAAATTCAAGAGCGCCAGCGCACCGAAGACATTTTAAGCAGTATTGTCACCGGAACCGCCGCCGCTACCGGGGAGCAATTTTTCCCCGCCTTAGTTGAGCATTTAGCCACTGCCCTCAATGTCCATTATGTGGGGATTGGCCAAAAAATCGAGCAAAATTTGCAAACCTTAGCCCTGTGGATGGACGGGCAACTGCAAAATAACATCGAGTATCCCCTCGCTGCCACTCCCTGCCAAGTCGTAATCGAGCAGGGTAAACCCTGTTGGTATGGCGATAATCTCCAAGCCCTCTTTCCAGAAGACTCCCTCCTCCCACCCATGAACGCCGTCAGTTACCTAGGCGTACCCCTGATTGATGAACAAGAAAAGGCGATCGGTAACCTCTGCATTGTCGATTCCAAACCCCTACCCAAAGACGATCGCACCGAAGGCCTCCTGCAAGTCTTCGCCTCCCGTGCTGTGGCTGAACTGCAACGCCAAGAAGCCACCCAAGCCCTCACCCAAGCCAAAGCCGAACTCGAACAGCGCGTTGCCGAACGTACCGCCGACTTAGAACAAGCCAATACCGCCCTGCAACAGATTGCCGAACGGCAGAATACCATCAGCCACATTCTGGAGCAAATGCGCCGCACCCTTGATGTACAGGCGATTTTCCAGGCTACCACCCAAGAACTGCGTTTAGCTCTTGGGTGCGATCGCCTCCTCGTCTATCGCTTCAACCCCGACTGGAGCGGCGAAATCGTCGCCGAATCCGTCACCCCAGGTTGGACTCCCCTACTCTCCTCCGACTGGCAAACCCTACCCGAACTCCATCAAACCACCCATAGCCAAAACTGCCGACTTAGCACCCCCGAACCCTTCATCGAAGACACCTACCTCCAAGAAACCCAAGGCGGAAAATTCTACGAAACCATAGCCTGTAGTTGCGTCCCCGACATCCAAACCGCAGGCTTCAGCCAATGCTACTTAGAACTATTGCAGAAAATGCAAGCCCGCGCCTATCTCATCGTCCCCATCTTTGCCCAAAATAAACTCTGGGGATTACTCGCCGCCTACCAAAACTCTGCCCCCCGACTCTGGCAAACCCCAGAACTAACCATCTTCTCCAAAATCAGCAATCAACTCGGTATTGCCGTCCAACAAGCCGAACTCTTCGAGCAAACCCAACAGCAAGCCCAGGAACTCACCCAAGCCAAAGAAGCTGCTGAAGCAGCGAATCGGGCCAAAAGTGAATTTCTCGCCAACATGAGCCACGAGTTACGCACCCCCCTCAATGCCATTTTAGGCTTTACTCAACTCATGAGTGCCAATCCCTCCCTGCCTCAGAAATACCATCAATATATCGAGATCATTAATCGCTCAGGAGAACATCTCCTCGCCCTGATTAACGACATCTTAGAAATGTCCAAAATTGAAGCCGGGCGCACCGTATTCCGAGAAAATGATTTCAACTTACATCGGTTGCTCAACAGCCTAAAGGAGATGTTAGCCCTCAAAGCCTCTTCCAAATCTTTAGACTTACAATTTGACATTGCTGCCGACATTCCCCAAACTATTCGCACAGACGAGAGTAAACTGCGGCAAGTCTTAATTAACTTATTGGGCAATGGGATTAAATTCACCCAAACTGGTTCAGTTACCTTACGAGTTCAGTCCATCACCCACCCAGAAACTCTCCGTTTGTGCTTTGAAGTCGAAGACACCGGGCCAGGCATTGCCCTAGAAGAACAACATAAATTATTTCAAGCCTTCGAGCAAACTCAAACCGGACTAGCCTCAGAAGAAGGAACCGGTCTCGGATTACCCATCAGTCAGCAATTTGTCAACTTGATGGGAGGTGAAATTACCGTAGAGAGTTGTTCCGGTCAAGGGGCAAAATTTAGCTTTATCATTCCCGTCACTCCCGTCAGTTCTGAATCCATATCCAAGGAAGAAAAACCCGGACGTATTGTCGGATTAGAACCCGATCAACCCACCTATCATATTTTAATTGTGGAAGACAATGCGGCTAATCACTTGTTATTATCCGATCTCCTAGAGCAGGTGGGTTTTACTGTCCAAGTTGCCACGAACGGTAGAGAAGGCGTTGAACTCTGGGAATCTTGGCATCCTCACTTGATTTTTATGGATTTACAAATGCCGCAAATGGATGGTTATGAAGCACTGAGAGAAATTCAACAGAAACAACAAAAAAATCCTCAACTCGATACCATTCCCATTATTGCCATCAGTGCTAGTGCATTTGAGGAAACTCTCCAGAATGTAAGGGATGCGGGATTTAGTGATTTTGTCCGCAAACCCTTCCAAAAAGAGGATATATTCGACATCCTTCATCAATATTTAGGAGTGAGGTATCTCTATGAGCAACAGGAAGAGCAACAGGAAAGTCAAGCCAGCGATCCATCTCCTGAAAAGCTCGATGAGGACTCTAGCTCAGAAGCAGAAGCTAATAAGGTTGCCCTCTCCCAAATGTCGCCAGAGTGGATTGAACAGATCTATAATGCAGCCTGTCAAGGGAGTGACAAAACTATTCTTGACTTAATCGATGAAATTCCTGCCGAACAAGCCATGCTCGCTTCAGAGCTGACAACTATGGCAATTGATTTCCGATTCGATCTGATCTTGCAATTAATTGAGCCATAGCTTCTCTAATTTCCTTTAAAAATGAACACCGTCAAAATCGTAAATACTAACCATGATTTTATCCACACTTGAACCCAATGAAATTGACATTTTAATTGTTGATGATACACCGGTTAATCTCCGCTTACTCTCGGATATGCTAGAAGAGCGCCATTACAATGTGCGTAAAGCGTTGAATGGCAACATGGCATTACTAGCAACGGACAGAAAACTTCCCCATCTGATTTTACTCGATGTTAACATGCCAGATATGAATGGCTATCAGGTCTGCCAGCAGTTAAAAAAATCTGAAACAACTCGCCATATTCCTGTGATTTTTATTAGTGCTTTAGATGAAGCGAGGGATAAAATCAAAGCGTTTCAAGCTGGAGGTGTTGATTATGTCACAAAACCGTTTGCTGTGGAAGAAGTGTTAGCCCGGATTAATCATCAATTAGAGTTACAACGACTGAATACCGATCTGCGCGATCGCAATCAGGAGCTAGAAGACGCTTTGACTCAATTAAAACTCACTCAAGCCCAACTCATCCAAAAGGAAAAAATGTCGAGTTTGGCTGAGTTGGTTTCTGGAGTTGCTCATCAAATTAATAATCCGGTCAGCTTCATTTATAGTAATTTAGAACCAGCCAATGAGTACATCAATAGCTTGTTAAACATTATTGCGTTTTATCAAGAACACTATCCAGACGCTCTCCAAGATGCTGAAAATCCCTTACAGGAATTGGATTTTGATTTTTTGGAATCTGATTTAAGAGATTTAATGCAATCTATGTATCATGGAGCGGATCGGATTCGTTCGATTGTCTTAACTTTGCAAAAGTTTTCTCATTTAGATGAAGCTGAGATAAAATGGTTGGGAATTAATCAAGAACTTGAAAGTACCTTAACTTTAATTCAATACGATCTAGAGTCTCGCAATATTCAACCGATTAAATGGGTAAAAAGTTATGGTGACATCCCTGATATTATGGGTTGTCCTAGGGATTTGAATCAGGTTTTTCTGAATTTATTCAATAATGCAATCGAGGCTCTAGAGGATGCCAAAGAATCGGTCGATCCTACGGTTTGGATTGAAACTAAACTGGTAGATGAAGATCGTGTACAAATTTTGATTAAGAATAATGGAGTGGGGGTTTCTGAGGAGATCCGATCGCAGATATTCGATCCGTTTTTTACGACTAAACTAGACCGTAATTCTCAAGGTTTAGGGTTGTCGATTAGCCATCAAATTATTGTTGAGCAACATGGAGGATGTTTAATCTGTGAATCTTTACCGGGAGCGCAAACGGCTTTTATCATTGAATTGCCGATTCAGGGTGAAATGGAACAGTCTAGCCCTAAGAATGATAAAGAAGTCTAAAAAAGTATAATGGAAATGTAAAGAGTACAATTATCCAAAACTGACTTCAATCCTATGACTAACGAACCCTCGAATCAACCCGAAACTCCTGATTTAGAAGCTCGTATTTCTGAGTTAGAAACCCAAATGGCTCAGTTGAGTGGGTTAACTTCCCTACCCCAGAGAGTGAGTCAATTAGAAGAACAGGTGGAAAATTTACTGAATGTCGTCACTGATGTGGAGCGTTATGGTCAGTTGCGTGATTGTTTAAGTGCGGGTCAATGGAAGGAAGCAGATCAAGAAACGACTGCCTTGATGCTAGAAGCGATGGGGCACACCCGTCATGATAAATTAACTCCGGATGATGTGCTGATGTGTCCCTGTAGTATTATTCGGGTCATCGATCGCCTCTGGCTCAAGTATAGTGACGGTAAATTCGGCTTTAGTGTCCAGAAGCAACTCTATCTGGAAGAGGGCGGAAATGATGATATTTCTAAAGTGGATATGAAGATTTTGGAGAAAACAGCCGCTAAGGTGGGTTGGTTTAAGGAGGGTAAGTTTTTGCCCTTGGAGAACTTAGATTTTAGTTTGGATGCGCCTGCGGGGTCTCACCCTTCGGGATGGTGGCGATCGCCCTATGGGGGAAAAATGGCCACCTATTTCTTTGCCCGGATGATTCGCTGTGGGATGTAAAGTAATAGGGAATAGGGAATAGGGAATAGGGAATTAGGCGATCTCCGCGTCCTCCCATTCCCCCACCTGATTGTGTTAAGAGCTATTGAGAACAGGGGCATTTTTAACCCCTGTTTTGCTATAACCAAGGTAGGGCATTGGCAACAGTGGAGGAAGAGCCATGAATCTCAGGTTAATTGTTTTTTCCGGAGTAGTTACAGCTTTGATTGGTATCGTCTTTGGATTATCTGTATCAAAAATGTCTCAACGACAATTTCAATGCTGTGATTTAACCCACCGACCCGAATTTTCCCAAGGCTTTAGTCAATCGCGAGCGCCTCGTACCTATGCGATTATCGGAGCAACGGCAGGTTTTGCGATCGGTTCTTTGATCGAAACTGTGCGGCAAAATAAACCGGCTGAAGTTGATTAAGAGGGGGATAGGGAATAGGGAATAGGGAATAGGGAAAACCCAGTTTCGCCATTTTCTGCCACACCCATTACCCATTACCAGCGCGTAGCGCTATAAACTAGGATACTGATGATCTGAGGAATCCCGTGTTAGCTAGAGTCTGGAGTGCATCTTTGGTGGGAATCAACGCCATTAAGGTGGGGGTTGAAGTTGATGTATCTGGGGGCTTACCGGCGATCGTGGTGGTCGGATTGCCCGATACAGCCGTGCAAGAGTCGCGGGAGAGGGTGAAGGCAACCCTGAGAAATTCGGGCTATGGGTTTCCCATGCGAAAAATCGTGATTAATTTAACTCCCGCCGATTTGCGGAAGGAGGGGCCGAGTTTTGATTTACCGATTAGTATTGGCATTTTAGCCGCTTCGGAACAGGTGAATCCTCAGTTACTCGGAGATTATTTGTTTCTGGGGGAAGTGTCCCTAGATGGGAGTTTGCGCCCGGTGGCTGGTGTTTTACCGATCGCGGCGGCTGCGGAACAATTAGACATTACTGGGTTGGTGGTTCCGGAAGATAATGTGCAAGAAGCCGCCCTCGTCAGTGGCTTAAAAGTGTATGGATTTAAGCAGCTCTCTGAAGTCGGGGATTTCCTCAGTCAGCCCGATCGCTATGAACCTGTACAATTTGATGGCGTTAAACGCTGGCAAAACGCGCCTGCGAAGGGCTTGGATCTTCAGGATGTCAAAGGGCAAGCCCATGGTCGTCGCGCCCTAGAAATTGCGGCCGCTGGCGGTCATAATTTAATCTTTATCGGCCCTCCAGGCAGTGGAAAAACCATGTTAGCGCGGCGTTTACCGGGCATTTTGCCGCCGTTGAGCTTTGATGAAGCTCTAGAGGTGACGCAGATTCATTCGGTTGCCGGTTTATTAAAGAATAAAGGCTCTTTAGTGTGCGATCGCCCCTTTCGCTCTCCCCACCATTCCGCCTCCGGTGCATCCTTAGTCGGTGGGGGCAGCTATCCGCGACCGGGTGAGATTTCCTTGGCTCACCAAGGGATCTTGTTTCTCGACGAGCTGACGGAGTTTAAACGCAATGTTCTCGAATTCCTGCGCCAACCCCTCGAAGATGGAGAAGTCACCATTTCCCGCGCTCGTCAAACCGTCACCTTTCCTGCCCAGTTTACCCTGATTGCTTCGACTAATCCCTGTCCCTGCGGCTATTACGGCGACTCCCTGCAAGCCTGCACCTGTTCCCCCCGCCAACGGATTAATTACTGGGCTAAATTATCCGGGCCATTACTCGATCGCATCGATCTACAAGTCGCCGTTAACCGCCTCAAACCCGAAGAAATCACCCAACAAAGTCGCGGGGAACCCTCAGCCGCTATACTCGAACGGGTGAAAATAGCCCGCGATCGCGCTCGGTTGAGATTCCAAGACGATCCCACTCTGCATTGCAATGCCCATATGCAAACCCAGCATCTACGCCAATGGTGTCAACTCGATCAAGCCTGTCAGCAACTCCTAGAAGGAGCCATTCGCAAGTTAGGATTATCAGCTAGGGGAACCGATCGCATCCTCAAAGTCGCCCGGACGATCGCCGATTTAGCCGGTCAGGAAACCCTACAATCTGCCCATATCGCTGAAGCCATCCAGTACCGGATGATCGATCGGATGCAGTGAATCAAGTCCAATCTTATATTAAAAAATATTAAGATTCCTTGCATTAAATCCTCAATTACTCTCCCAATTCCTCTAGAAAACTTTCTACAAGTTGGGCCAAAGTTTGATATATAGTAAACAGTTAAGGAATGTAAGTTTTTCTAAGATTCGGGAGATATATCAAGGTGGCAATTCCTTTATTAAACTACTCTCCAAAAAGTCAAAATGTGCGTGTTTCCGGCTATGAAACCGGTTCCGAAGAGCAACCCATTGTTTATTCCACGGAAGATCTGCTCTCTGGCAGTAACCTGGATGAACTAATCTGGGCTGCCTATCGCCAGGTTTATAGCGAACACCAAATGCTCAAGCAAAATAGACAAACCGCCCTAGAGTCTCAACTCCGGTATGGTCAAATCACCGTTCGGGATTTCATTAAAGGTTTAGTCACCTCCGATCCCTTTATGCGTCGGAACTTTGAAACCAATAGCAACTACCGCTTTGTAGAAATCTGCGTCCAACGCTTGTTAGGCCGCGATGTATACAGCGAGCGGGAAAAAATTGCTTGGTCGATCGTGATTGTAAACAAAGGTGTAGCCGGATTCATCGATGAACTCTTAGAGAGCGATGAATACCTGGAAAACTTTGGGTATGACACCGTTCCTTACCAGCGTCGGCGGGTTCTTCCCCAACGGCCAATGGGAGAAACACCTTTTAACCTGAAGACTCCTCGCTATGGAGCCTATCACCGTTCTCAGTTGGGCTTCCCCCAAACGGTTTGGCAAAACCAAATCCGCAAGTTTACGCCCCAAGACAAAAAACCATCTGCTGGCAGCCCGGTCAATTTCTTGGATATGGCTAAGTCCATTCCTAGTGCCCAGGGTAAACCAGCCGGGCGAGTTTCAACCGCGAATCTGCCCATCGCTGCTCCTTATCGGAAGCGCTAATCTTTGTCTGAGGACTTGTAAAAGTTTTTTAAATTCTGGGGGTGGTGGAGCAATTGCTTCTATCCACTCCTTTTTTGTGGGATGCTGTAGGCGCAGTCTCCAGGCGTGCAGGGCTTGTCCAGAGAGGTTAACCCCCACGGAGCGATTGCGGCTATAGGTGGCATCTCCCACCAGGGGATGACCGATAAAGGCACTGTGGACGCGGATTTGATGGGTACGCCCGGTTTCGAGTTGGAAGTGCAGGAGGGTATAGTTGCCAAGACGCTCTTGGACTTGCCAATGGGTGATGGACGCTCGGCCGCCTTTTTCAACAGGAACGATCGCCATTTTTTGTCGATCGCCAGGATGTCGCCCAATGGGTTGGTTCACCGTTCCACTCTCGGTGGTGGGGGAACCATGGACAATACCGAGATAGTCGCGACGGGCGGTTTTTTCTTTCAGTTGGGCTTGCAGATGATAAAGAGCGGTTTCGGTTTTGGCGATCGCCAACGCCCCAGTCGTATCCTTATCCAGTCGATGGACAATTCCCGGTCTCTGCTCGCCGCCAATGCCTTTCAAGTCGGGACAATGGGCTAAAATGCCATGGACTAAGGTTCCCGTTTCATGACCGGCGGAAGGATGTACAACTAAGCCAGCCGGTTTATTCACAATCAAGATTTGATCATCTTCATAGAGAATATCTAAGGACATATCTTCCGGGATCAGGTCAACCGGTTGCGGTGGAGGCAACTCTAAGGTAATGCGATCGCCCGGTTGTAGGGTCATTTTCTTCCGTTGACACACCTGTTCATTCACCTTTACCTGCCCGCGATCGATCAATTTCTGGAGTCGGGAGCGGGAAAAATCCGCTAACTGATCCGAGAGATAGCGATCGAGGCGATCGGCTTTGTGGGTCACTTGAAGAGCAATAATTTCGGATGAGTTTAGAGTCATCGGTACAAGAGCTGCTTAGGGGAATGGGTGTGAGCATCTTTCCATCAGAAAGAATCAATACTTTTCAATAAGTGGTTTCTCCCCCTAGGTCACTTCAGGGAAAAGGGGATACAGTAAGATATTAGGAGTTCAAGGGTGCATACATACAATGAATCATCTACCGAAACTGATCCAAATTCTTTTGGTCACTACCATTATCAATGCTTTGGGCTGTGTCCAGCAAAATCCAAACGTGATGAAACCCGACGTAGCGATCGAATGTTGCCAATGCTGTGATGCGGACGGCAACAATTGTAAATGCTGCTTATGTGGATGATCCTTGGATCGCCAAACCTCAGCCCTGATTCTTTCTCCATTCCTTCTCCATTCCTTCATGAGTCAGATGAATGACTCTCTTTTTTTTGTATTTAAAAATACTTTGCTTAGATTGAATTGTTCCTAACCCCTGATTTTTCGTTCAATTAGCTGGCATTAACCCAACTTACATTTTCCGTGAGCCACTCTTAACCGTTAACTGTATGATAGCAGCAGTAAACTGGAAGATAAGGGTGACGATAGGGTTGCTAACCCTCCATAGAGCGTCAAGAGGAACCTATGGTGGGAAAAGTCCTTAATTTGTAGGTTGAAGGGATGCAGGCAAAGTTGAGCAGTATAATCAAACGATGGGGTAAAGTCTTGCTCACTGCGACTAGCATGACAGGAGCGATCGTTGCCATTCGTCTGACAGGAGTATTGCAACCTTTAGAATTATCCGCATTGGATCAAGGGTTTCGCTTGCGTCCAGTAGAAGCTAGAGACGATCGCATTATCATTGTTGGCATTAATGAAGCAGATATCCAAGCGATCGGCACTTGGCCGATCTCGGATGCCATCTTAACCCAAGTATTACAAAACATAAAAGCCCAAAATCCCACCGCCATTGGCTTGAATTTATACCGAAACTTACCCGTTGAGCCAGGGTATGAACAGTTAAGCACCTTATTTCGCCAGACTCCCAACTTAATTGGAATTGAAAAAGTCGTCGGAGAAACAGATGGTTTGGCGATCGCCCCCCCTCCCGTCTTAGCTGAACTCGGTCAAATCAGTGCCAATGACTTTCCCTGGGATGTAGATGGTAAAATTCGCCGGGGGTTTCTCTATCTCGATGATACCGAAGGCAATACCATCTTCAGTTTAGGATTTCGTCTGGCCCGATTGTACCTAGAACAGCAAGACATTCTGCCCGCGAGCGGCGAAAAAGATCAGATCACCCTAGGTCAAGCCAAATTTTACCCCTTTTTCCAGAATGATGGAGCCTATATTCGCAGTAACGATGCCGGTTATCAGATTATCTTGAATTATCGCGGCAAACCCGGCAGTTTTACCACCATTTCCTTAATGGATGTCCTAGAAAATCGCCTTCCAGCCGATTTAATGCGCGATCGCATTGTCTTGATTGGTTCCACCGCCAAAAGCCTAAAAGAATCCGTCTTAACCCCCTATAGTAACGAAATCCAAGGCATTCCCCAAGCCATGGCCGGAGTAGAAGTCAACGCCAATTTCACCAGTCAGCTCATCAGTGAAGCAATGAATGGCCGCTTACCCATCAAAACCTGGCCCGATATCTGGGAATATCTATGGATTTTTGCCTGGTCAATCATCGGCGCAAAATGGATTAGTCAATGGCACTTAATTGACGATATTGCTAAACTTTATGTTGGCCGAACAACCCTCACCTTTCTCATCAGCGCCGCCAGCGTTATTACCCTCAGTTACATTCTCTTTCTGTATGGCTGGTGGATACCCCTCATTCCCTCCTTTTTAGCCTTAACCAGCTCCGCCCTCCTAGAAACCAGCTATACCCTCTGGAGTAACCTGAGAAAATCCCAACACCAACTGCAAGAATATCTACACACCCTAGAAGCCAAAGTTGCCGAACGCACCCAAGAATTACAAACCGCAAAACTCGCAGCCGATGATGCCAATAAAGCCAAAAGTGAATTCCTAGCTAATATGAGCCATGAATTACGCACACCCTTAAATGGCATCCTCGGCTATAGCCAAATTTTGGTCAGAGATGGGAGCTTAAATCCTCAGCAAATCAATAGCATCAACATTATCAATCAATGTGGTACACATTTACTCAATCTCATTAATGATATCCTTGATTTAGCCAAAATAGAAGCCCGCAAAATGGACTTAAACCCCACCGATGTTCATTTTCAATCCTTTTTGATGGGTGTGGCTGAAATCTGTCGCATCAAAGCAGAGCAAAAAAATATTGAATTTGTGTATCAAACGGATGCTGAATTACCTGAAACTCTATATTTTGATGAAAAACGTCTCAGACAAGTTTTAATTAATTTGATTGGTAATGCCATTAAATTCACCCATCAAGGAGGAGTTATTTTCCATATTTATCACCGGGAATCCGTGATTCATTCAGACTCAGATTCAACTATTTATCCCCTATCCTTTACCATCGAAGACACTGGAGTAGGGATGACTCCAGAGCAATTAAATACTATTTTTTTACCCTTTGAGCAAGTGGGCAGTAAAAGTCAAAATGCAGAAGGAACAGGTTTGGGATTGGCAATTACACAACAAATTATTAACTTAATGGAGGGAGAAATAATAGTAACCAGTAAGCTAGGACAAGGAAGTAAGTTTCAGATCGACTTAAACTTAAAAAGCAGCCATAAACTCAGGTATAAAACAAAAGAATTTAGAGCGAATCCAATTTACATTAAAGGAAAACCACCCCGTATTTTAATTGTTGATAATCGCTGGCAAAATCGAGGTATTTTCACGGAAATATTATCTCCTTTAGGTTTCGAGCTGGCGGAAGCCGAAAATGGTCAACAAGGTTTAGATAGGGCAGCAAAGTTTAATCCACAGTTGATTATTAGTGATGTGGGAATGCCAGTAATGGATGGGTTAGAGATGATTCGTCATTTACGGCGATCGTCCCAATTTAAAAAAACAATTATTTTAATTTCATCGGTGCGAGCCTTTGAGTCCGATCAAGCTCAATTTTTAGAGTCAGGGGCTGATGATTGTTTATCTAAACCCGTTAAAATTGATGAATTGTTAGATAAATTAGAGCATTATTTAAAGTTAGAATGGATTTATGAAACTCAGGATCTTGAAGTATCTGATTCTGTTGATGTTGCTGCAACCACTGAACAAAAAATACCTGAATACACTGAATTAAAAAAATTACACTATTCTGCTAAAATTGGAGATATTGAAGCCATTAAATTAGAATTAGATCGGATTCGAGAACTAGATTCTGCTTATCAAGATTTTGTTCAACAATTAGAAGAAATGTCCGCTAACTTTGAAGTCGAAAGTATTGAGCATATTTTGCAGAAATATTTATAGTCATATTCGGTAAATAGACAGGTAGCGTCCCTCATAAAGCAAGCAAGGCGCTGTATTAATTCTGTTTCGGTCGAAAGACTTGAATCACCTCCGGATTACACTCTAGATAAGGTGCGCCAATTAAGTCTAAGCAGTAGGGAATGGCGGGAAAGACAGCATCTAGACATTCTCGGATGGATTTGGGTTTACCGGGAAGATTGACGATTAAGGCGCTGCCGCGAATGCCTGCGGTTTGTCGGGACAAGATGGCGGTAGGAACGTATTGCAGGGAAACGGAGCGCATGAGTTCCCCAAATCCGGGGAGCATTTTGTCACAGACGGCTTCTGTGGCTTCTGGGGTTACGTCCCTGGGAGCAGGGCCGGTTCCTCCGGTGGTGACGACCAGGGAGCATTGACTCTCGTCTATGAGGGAGGTGAGGGTGGTTTTAATTGTCTCATAGTTGTCTGGGATGACCTCATAGACGGGTTCCCAGGGACTGGTGAGGTATTCGGTGAGGCGGTCAATGATGGCTTTTCCGGAGAGGTCTTCGTAGACTCCGGCACTGGCTCGGTCTGAGGCCGTCAGGATTCCAATACGGGTGTTCATGGGGAATGGGGAATGGGGAATGGGTGCTAGGTTTGAGACAACCCTAAAATGGTGGGTTACGGCGGATTGAGAGATTGCTGTCAGAGTCTAGGTTTTAGCCGCCTAACCCACCCTACGCTAATGCACTATTGTAGCTGTGTCACGGCACTAGGTTGTACTAGCGGCGATCGCCTTTTTCTTCATGGTCTCGAAGATGTTGTAAAATCCATTTGCCCGCGATGGCGTTAGGTTCACTTCTAAACCAGTGTCTTTGATAAAGTTGGCGGAAAGATGGGTTACTTCTTCAGGGGTTAAGCCATCGAGTCCTCTGACAAGTAGTGCAACTAGACCTTTGGTCAGTTGAGCATCCGAATCTGCTTGATAGTGCAGTTTGCCCTCTTCCAAGGTTGCCGTTACATAAACTTGGGAGACACAACCGGGGACTTTGTTTTCATCCACCTTATCCGCGTCTGGGAAGGGGGGTAATTTCTTGGCGTAGTCAATTAATTGCTCAATGCGACGCTTCGGGTCTTGACAGCGTTGGAAGCGTTTGACAATTTTCTCTAAGTTAGGGGGTAGGCTTTGGGTTGTTTCAGTCATAGGGCGATCGCCACAAATATCATAGATCCATTATGCTTATACTGGATTCTAATAGATCGCTCCCGTTCACCTGCCCGGACTTAAGATATTTTTTCTGTATTTAAAGCTTGAAGAAAAAGGAAAAGCGCCTGGGAGTCTGGCCGTGTTTCGACCCCAAGCGCGTTTTCCTTTCACTTTACTCCTCACCACCAACCACAGTTTATCACATCTCGATCGTTTGTCAAGGGTTAAGACATTTTTTCTAATAAATCCATCCGCACACAACCCACTTCAAAGGCGGCATACCAACGGCCGGCGCTTTCATAAAAGTGGCTAATCTCCACACTTTTACCGCTATAGGGCAAGACAATTTCATCTCCGGCTTTCCGTTCTCCATATTCAGGGACTGGCTCCGGTTGCTCGATTTTCGGCAGTCGGGGAGCGTCATGGGGTTTACGGGGTTTAGGGGTTTTCGAGACTCGTTCGGGTTTAGCCGGGGCCTGGGGTCTTTGGGGTTTTTGCACAATTTCCGGACGTTTGGGCCGTTGAACCCTAGGGGGATTTAGGGACAGTTCCGGTTGGGATTCGGGTTGGGACTCGGAGGGTTGGCGATCGCTAGAATTAGATTGGGTCATTTTTAAACGGGGAAAACGCAACACAAGCACATTTGTGATCTATCCTATAGCGCTGGGCGCTGGTCATGGGTAATCGGTAATGGTTTTTTCGCCCCACTTAAACATTAAACCGGAAGAGCATCACATCCCCTTCTTGCACCACATACTCTTTCCCTTCACTGCGTACCAATCCTTTGTCCTTAGCTGCATTCATCGACCCACTACTGACCAAATCCTGGTAAGCAATGGTTTCTGAGCGAATAAATCCCCGTTCAAAATCGGAATGAATCACTCCCGCCGCTTGGGGAGCCGTCATCCCCGCTTTAATCGTCCAAGCGCGGGTTTCCTTGGGCCCGGTGGTCAAGTAAGTCCGGAGTCCCAACAGGCTATAGGTGGCGCGAATCAAGGATTGTAGGCCTCCCTCTTCTACCCCCAAACTGGCGAGAAAATCAGCCCTATCTTCTGGGGGCAATTCGATTAACTCCGATTCCACCTGAGCAGAAATAGTGACCACTTCAGCCGTTTCTTGGGCAGCAATCTGTTTGACCTGCTCTACCCATTGATTCCCCTCAGCTAAATCATCTTCAGAGACATTGGCCGCGTAAATAATGGGTTTGGCACTTAGCAGGCCCAATCCTTTAATGCTGTCGAGTTCCTCCTCACTTAAGGGAGCTAAACGAGCAGATTGACCCTCATTCAAGACTTCCATCAGTTTTTCTAGGGCGCTCACTTCTACCAGAGCGTCCTTATTGCCCCTCGCTTGCTTACGAGCGCGGTCTAAGCGCCGTTCGACCTGACTCAGGTCAGCTAAGGCCAATTCTAGATTGATCGTCTCAATATCCCGACTGGGATCGACAGAACCGGAAACATGAATGATATCATCATTTTCAAAGCATCGAACCACATGCACAATGGCATCTACTTCTCGAATATTGGCTAAAAACTGGTTACCGAGGCCTTCACCTTGACTGGCTCCTTTGACTAGGCCCGCAATATCAACAAATTCAATCCGCGTGGGAACAATTTGTTCAGATTGGGAAAGTTTAGCCAACACAGAAAGGCGTTCATCGGGGACGGCAACCACCCCGACATTGGGTTCGATCGTACAAAATGGAAAATTAGCCGCTTGTGCTTTAGCATTGGCGACTAAGGCGTTAAATAACGTTGATTTGCCTACATTGGGCAGTCCAACAATTCCAGCTCTGAGCATTAGTGGAGTTTGTTAATGAAGTTTCAGGTTGTCAAGTTGATCTTAAGTGTGTACCGAATCGCCAACTGGGTTGATTGAAAGTTATAGGATTTACCAAAGTGTCTCAAGCCAAAACCCCAATTTTAGATGCACTCCGGCACTATGCGACTCACGCTCACGCTCCGTTTTATACACCTGGCCATAAACGGGGAGTGGGTATTTCTCGCCCTTTGGCGGATTTATTCGGGAGTTTGGTGTTTCAAGCGGATTTACCGGAGTTGCCCGATCTGGATAATTTGTATGCTCCAGATGGGGTGATCCGAGAAGCGCAAGATTTGGCTGCCCAAGCGTTTGGTGCAGATCAGACCTGGTTTTTGGTCAATGGTTCGACCGCCGGTGCGATCGCTGCGATTTTGGCGACTTGCACCAGTGGCGAAAAGATTATTTTACCCCGAAATATCCATAGTTCGGCGATTTCTGGGCTAATTCTCTCTGGAGCGATGCCGATTTTTGTCAATCCGGAGTATGACCCGGATTGGGATATGGTCAATAGTGTTACGCCGATGTCCATTGAGAAGGCGTTGACTAAACATCCGGATGCGAAAGCGGTGATGATGGTCTATCCGACCTATCAAGGGGTTTGTGGGGATGTGGAGGCGATCGCCAATTTATGTCATGAATCTAATATTCCTCTGATTGTGGATGAGGCCCATGGCCCCCATTTTCATTTCCATCCAGATTTACCGCCTTCGGCTCTATCCAGTGGGGCAGATGTAAGTATTCAATCGATTCATAAGGTTCTCGGAGCGATGACCCAAGCCTCGATGCTCCATCTGAAGGGGTCACGGGTCGATCCCCAAGCCATTCGGCGATCGCTCCAACTGATCCAATCTACCAGTCCCAGTTATTTACTCCTCGCCTCTCTAGATGCCGCTCGCCAGCAAATGGCTCTCCAAGGAGAGAGCCTCATTTCCCAGACTTTAGACTTAGCACAACGGGCGAAACACAACCTAAAAACTCTTCCCCAATTAGCCATTTTAGAACCCAAAATTAGTCGGGGGTTTATGGCCTTAGATCCCACTCGCTTAAGTGTGAAAGTCAGTAGTTGTGGCTTGACGGGCTACGAAGTAGACCAGCTTTTGCACGATCGCCATGGCGTTATTGCCGAATTACCCTCTGCCCAGTATTTAACCTTTATCATTAGTTTGGGCAACACTCAGACCGATATCGAGCAATTAGTGCAAGGGTTATCCCAGGTTTGCCAGACCCCAGGGACTCATCAATTTGACTCCTCCCCCACAGTCTTACAACGATGGCAAGAAGAATGTTTATTTGTCCATCCGTCCTCCTTTTTAATTACCCCTGCCCTTTCTCCCCGTGAGGCCTTTTTCTCGGAAACCGAAACCTTACCCCTAGAACAAACCGATGAGCGCATTTGTGCGGAAATCATTTGTCCTTATCCTCCAGGAATTCCGGCGATCATGCCCGGTGAAATGATTAATATGTCAGCATTAGACTATCTACAACAGGTTTTATCCCTAGGGGGGACGATCACCGGATGTAGCGATCCCACTCTAAAAACCTTAAAAGTCGTGAGATAATAGAAAATTGGGTGAAATAGGCAATGGTGACCCCAAGCCAGACCCATTTTTAATTTTTAATTTCTAATTTTTAATTGATCTTATGTCCCTTTGGCCCTTTGTTTCTCCGGGTATCCCCGACGATCTATTTGAGCGGTTACCGGGTATTCCCTTAAGTAAGCGGGAGATCCGGTTATTGCTCATTTCGGCGATGCGGTTGCGTAAGGATTCAGTCTTGTGGGACATTGGCGCAGGAACGGGAACCATTCCGGTGGAAACCGGGTTATTGTGTCCAGAAGGACGAATTTTTGCGGTTGAGCGTGATAATGAGGTCGCCAGCTTAATTCGTCGAAATTGCGATCGCTTTGAAGTCCAAAATGTAGAGATTATTGAAGGCAGCGCCCCCGAATGTTTACAGGAAATCACCATGCGTCCCCATCGCGTTTGTATGGAAGGGGGACGCTCCGTTAGACCCATTTTAGAAGCGGTCTGGAATTTGTTACTCCCAGAAGGGCGCATCGTCGCCACTGCTGCGTCTTTAGAAAGTTTATATGCTCTCTCCGAAGGCTTTGCCCAGCTCCAAGTTCGGAATATCGAAGTTGTTCAGTCTGGGGTCAATCGTTTGGAAAAACGGGGCATGTATCAGGTTTTTGCCGCCGTCAATCCCATGTTTATTATTAGCGGCGAAAAGCTCGATTAACGAACCCTTGATGGAAGTGCCTGATTTATGGGCGATCGCTCTTTTTTTGTTTCACACCTTGAATCGCCCATTGAATACGTGCGCGAACACTTGGCTCTTCTTCGAGATCTTGAAGTTGCTGTAAGCGATCGATAATTTTTGGGTAGAGACTGGGATCGACGCTTTCCCCTAGAGACCCTAAACCCACAACAGCAGCATAGCGCACCACCCATTCAGGATCTTCGGTCACTTGAAATAAGGTTTTCATCACCCGCTCTTGGGCCGCAGAAACCTCAGTAGAGGGCAATTTTGACCATTGGATCGTACCGAGTCCCCTGGCAGCCCCCCGACGGACACTCATGGAAAAGTCAGTGGTGGCCGCTTCTAGCAAGGTTTCTAAAGCATCAGGGTGACCAATTCCGGCTAGGGCGCGAATGGCCCAAGCGCGTCCCCCGTAGTTGTAATTATCGAGAAGTTGGAGTAAGTCATTAACGGCTAAATCGCCTAGGGCAATTAAGCCATCAACCGCAGCAACGGCCGCTCCAGGGTTGTTATAACTGAGGACTTGAATGAGGGTGGGGGCAGATTCGGGAATTTGGGCAGCAGCTAAGTCTTCTACTGCGTCAATCAGGCGATCGGAGGAGTCGGCTTTTTCGATCGCCTCAAGAAGGCTGGATAAGGAAGAAACAGAGGTCGTCATAGCAATGTCAAGGGATGGGGAATCGGCAAAAGGCAAAGGACAAAACTCGGTTGTTTCCTGTCAATTAAATCAAATCCGATCGCTGGGGAACTTCGACCCAACGGTTTGTCCTATGGGATTGATGGGTTAAATCGATCAACAGTTGGGAGTATACCCCGTCTCGTAGGGTGGGAACAGCCGTGGGTTGAACCGAAGGATTTTCTATCGTTTCTACCCAAGCATCCACCACGCGCATCAATGCGGTAATACGTCCATCGGAGTGGGTTTGGGGAAACTCTAGACGTTGGGGAATCTCTAGTTGGCTCAACGGTTCGCCAAATTTGGCTCCTTGCAGGGTAAAGCCATAGATATAATCTTTTTGATTGGAACTGCCTAAAACCAGGGTAGCGCGATCGCCATACACTTCTACCCAATGCCCCCGTCCTTGATAGGCGATCGAACTGAGAGAGACTTGACAAGGCGTACCATCAGCCAGTTCGAGCATCAATAAACCGGTATCATCTGCGTCTACCAGTTTGAGTTCTCCTGTCGTCGGATCTCGGCGTTGGCCAATCGCGGTACTCAAGCGAGCCGATAGCCGCTTGATGTCTCCAAATAGCCAAGCAATATAGTCAAACGTATGGGAACCGATCGCCCCTAATGCTCCGCCTCCTTTCTCTTTTTGGGAATACCAATTCCAAGGACGATTCGGATCGGAGCGAGAGGGAGCCAACCAATCAATTTTAATGAACCGTTTTTCCCCCACATAATTATCAGCAAGCAGTTCTTGAACTCTTTGCCATGCGGGGACAAACCGGAATTCAAAATCCATCGCTGCCACAACGCCTTGAGCTTGAGCCAATTGATAAAGGTCTTGGGCCGACTGAACCGATAGGGTGGTTGGTTTTTCCAGCAATAGGTGTTTTTTTGCCGTCAGAACAGTTTTCGCCATTTCGTAGTGTAAGAAGGGTGGGGTAGAAATACTAACCGCTTCTACCTCTGGCAATTGGGCGATCGCCTCTACGGTATCTACAGCATGGGGAATTTGATGTTCAGCAGCGATCTTCTCAGCCGTCGCCCGATCCCGGTGATACACTGCTACCACTTGAGTACGATGGTGATGCTTAAAAGCAGGGATATGAACTTTTTGACCAAATCCTGTGCCGACAATGCCGATACCAATAGAAGACTGACTCATAGATTAGTTTTCCCCGGTAAATTTTCCAAACCCTAAAAACTGTATTAAACTAAAAAATTGCTCCTAATCTCATCCGTAACTGCATGTCTGAACTATTGCAATCCCTTCTCGATGGCGAAAAACCTAAGCATAAATCCTTTCAACTTCCTGGCTCCTATCCCCACTATACCCCCGATCGCCCCGGACAAGTCGAACATATTTTCCTGGATTTAGTCCTAGACATTCCCCAGTCTCGATATAGCGGTTCCTGCACCCTCCATCTCAAACCTATTCGCACCGGGATTGAAACCCTCACCCTAGACGCAGTAGATCTAATCATCGAAGGGGTCAAAATCAACCACAAAACCCAATCTTTTGACTACAATGGTCAACAGCTCCACATCCATCTAGACCCCCCCACCCAAGCCCAACAAACCCTAGAAATCCAAATCACCTATCGCGTCGAACATCCCCAAAGAGGACTCTATTTCATTCATCCCGATCGTCACTATCGGGACAAACCGACCCAAGTTTGGACACAAGGAGAAGATGAAGACTCCCGTTACTGGTTTCCCTGTCTGGACTATCCCGGCCAACTCTCGACTTCCGAAATTCGCGTACAAGTCCCCGCTAAATATATGGCCATTTCCAATGGGGAACTGATCGACACCCAAACTCAAGGAAAAACCAAAATTTATCACTGGTTTCAAAAAGAAGTTCATCCCACCTATTTAATCACTCTAGCAGTGGGTGAATTTGTGGAAATCAAAGACCAATGGCAAGATAAACCCGTTACTTATTACGTGGAAAAAAGCCGTAAAGAAGATGCCCAGAGAAGCATGGGCAAAACGCCCCGAATGATCAACTTCTTTAGCAACATCTTTGATTATCCCTATCCCTATCCCAAATACGCCCAAGTTTGTGTGGCTGATTTTATCTTTGGGGGCATGGAAAACACCTCCACTACCCTGTTAACCGATCGCTGTCTCCTCGATAAACGGGCCCTAGTCGATCATCCCTTCACCGAAAGTTTAGTCGCCCATGAACTGGCTCACCAATGGTTTGGGGACTTAGTGGTAATTAAACATTGGTCTCACGCTTGGATTAAAGAAGGGATGGCTTCCTATTGTGAAGTGCTGTGGACAGAACATGAATATGGCTCAGAGGATGCCGCTTATTATTACCTCAGAGAAGCCCGCAATTATATACAAGAAGATAAAACCCGTTATCGTCGCCCCATCGTCACCCATGTCTATCGGGAGCCGATCGAACTTTATGACCGGCATCTGTATGAAAAAGGAGCCTGTGTCTACCATATGATGCGGGCAGAATTGGGGGATGATTTATTTTTAAAGGCGATCCAAACCTTCGTTCGCAACCATGCCCACAGTACCGTAGAAACGGTGGATTTACTGCGAGCGGTTGAAGAAGCAACGGGCCGAAATCTGCTGTTTTTATTCGATCAATATGTCTATCGTGGCGGTCATCCCGATTTTAAGGTGAGCTACAGTTGGGATCGCGACCATAAGCTGGCCAAGGTGACAGTGGTGCAAACCCAAGCGAAAGACGATGAAAAAGCGTTATTTGATTTGAAAATCTCCATCGGTTTTGGCTCCGTTGTGCCGTCTGAGAAAGAAGGTCAAAAACCAGAAGTGGCGATCGCGCCAGCGAAACAGAGTTCGATCGCTTCCCATCAGGTGAGGATTCATCAAGTCGAAGAGACGTTTTATTTTCCGTTAGAGGAGAAGCCCAGTTTTATTAGTTTTGATGTGGGCAATTGCTATCTGAAAACCGTGGTTTTAGACTATCCGGTGGCCGAGTTAAAGGCCCAGTTGTTTTACGATCCTGACCCCATTTCTCGCATTTATGCCTTGAGTGCTTTAGTCAAAAAGGGGACTTTGCCGGTAGTTGAGGCTTTGGCGGAAGCGCTGAAAACTGAACCCTTTTGGGGAGTACGGGTAGAAATTGCGAAGAGTTTGGCTAAAATTCGCCTGGATCAGGGGTTTGAGGCTCTGTTACCGGGGTTGAAAGATGGGGATGCACGAGTCCGTAAGGCGGTGGTTGAGGCCCTAGGGAAAATTAAAACGAAGGCCAGTTATAAGGCTCTGAAGTCGATTTTGGTCAATGGCGATCCCTCTTATCAGGTGGAAGCCTCTGCTGCTAGGGGGATAGGGGCGATCGCCGCAATTAAGGATAAGGATCTGCCTAAACCCCGTAAGGCGATCAAATTGCTCAAGAAGGTCTTGGAGACTAAAGCCGGTTGGAATGAGGTGGTTCGCAGTGGGGCGATCGCCGGTTTAAGTCAAATGAATCGGTCTAAAGCAGCCTTAGAGGTGATTCTAGAGTATACCGAAGCGGGTATGCCCCAACCCCTGCGCTTAAGTGCGATTCGTGCCTTGGGTACGGTATCCTCCGGTCAAGATGAAGCTGAGGTAGAACAGGTGTTAGCGCGGTTAGAAGCTCTATCGGCTGAATCGTTTTTCTTGACCGAAATGGCAGTCATTCAGGCTTTAGGAACCATGAAAACGGCAAAAGCGATGGAGATTTTGCAAAATCTCGCCGCTTCAACCGCAGATGGGCGGGTGCAACGTCGAGCGGAAGAAGCGGTGCAAAAGGTGCAAAAGGCGATCGGCTCTGATAGTGCTGTAGAAACCCTACGGCAAGAAGTCGAGCAGTTGAAGAAAACCAATCAAACCTTAAAAAGTCGCGTGGAAGCCTTAGAAGCAAAAGAATCCTAGCTCCCCCGTTACAGCGCAAAGAGCGCAAAGCCCCTAGATGAAGACAACAGGTTGGTAGTAGACCGGCGTATCGTCCCTTTCCCATGGGAGAGGGATAGAGGGAGAGAGCAAGTCAAGCGTTAAAATGAGAAAAAGTTGTATCCAAAGAGAAAACTTTTGTGAGTGTCAGAGTTAGAATTGCACCGAGTCCCACCGGAAACCTCCATATTGGCACAGCGCGGACGGCTGTCTTTAACTGGTTATTCGCCCGCCATCTGGGGGGGAAGTTTATTATTAGAATCGAAGACACCGATTTAGAGCGATCGCGCCCCGAATACACCGATAATATCCTCGAAGGCCTGAGTTGGCTTGGCTTAACCTGGGATGAAGGCCCCTTTTATCAGTCCCAACGGCTTGATATGTATAAGCAAGCCGTGCAAACCTTGCTCGATAAAGGACTTGCCTATCGCTGTTATTGCACGACCGAAGAACTCGACGACATGCGAGCCAAGCAAAAAGCCGCCGGTCTTGCCCCCCGCTATGATAACCGCCATCGTAATTTAACCCCAGAGGAACAAGCCGCCTTTGAAGCCGAAGGGCGTAAACCCGTGATTCGGTTTAAGATAGATGGCGATCGCACCATTGTCTGGAAAGATTTAGTTCGAGGAACCGTCAGTTGGAAAGCCAGCGACTTAGGCGGGGATATGGTCGTTGCGCGTGCTGCCGAAGCCGGAGGAGTCGGCCAGCCCCTCTATAACTTAGCCGTAGTCGTCGATGATATGGACATGGCTATCACCCATGTGATTCGCGGCGAAGACCACATCGCCAACACTGCTAAACAAATCTTACTCTACGAAGCCCTAGGGGGAGAGGTTCCCGAATTTGCCCACACGCCCCTAATTCTCAATCAAGAAGGGCGCAAACTGTCTAAGCGTGATGGGGTAACCTCCATCTCCGAGTTCCGTCAGATGGGCTATATTGCTCCCGCTTTAGCCAATTATATGACCCTCTTGGGTTGGACAGCTCCCGATGCGACCCAGGAGATCTTTACCCTAGACGAAGCGGCCCAAACCTTTAGCTTCGATCGCGTCAATCAAGCCGGTGCTAAATTTGATTGGGATAAGCTCAACTGGATTAACAGCCAATATCTCCATCATCTCCCTGTCGCTGAGTTAACCGACCTTGTTCTTCCCCTCTGGAAAGAAGCCGGTTATGACGTAGACTCCCAACAGCGCCCCTGGTTAGAACAACTCGTTGCCCTCATCGGCCCCAGTTTAACCCGTCTGCCGGAAGCTGTAGACTTAGGCAAAATGTTCTTTACCTCAGAGATTACCTTCTCCGCAGAAGCCCAGGAGCAACTGCAAAAAGAAGGAGTAAAAGAGATTTTAGAATCCCTTTTAGCTGCCGTTGAAGGCTCTGCTGCCACTGAAGACACCCTCAAGGAGGCAATTAAAGCGGTCACCAAAGAGAAGAAGGTGAAAAAAGGCTTAGTGATGCGGAGTATACGCGCCGCCTTAACCGGTGAAGTCCACGGCCCCGACTTGATCCAATCCTGGTTACTCTGGAATCAGAACGGACAAGATGGCGATCGCATCAAACAAGCCCTACAAACCCTATAGCCAGTCAGGAATGGGGAATGGGGAAGACTTACTTCTCCCCTCTCCCCTATCCCCCCCATCCCCATCTTCACTGAAATAGGGGGTCAGAGGTCTAGGGGAAAAACCGGATTTTATATTTAGTATTTTCAGTAAATTCCCCTTGTACGCCTATCCTTAACTTAAAGCGCCGGTAAAACCCAATCGTAGAAATTCGGAGATTTTGTTCTCTTTGAACAGGATCTAGGGTGAAAATTCGCTAATCTTACTGAAGACAGATCGCTAGAGGAGTATTCAGCCGCACTGATAGAAATTTCAAAATCCTGTATGCTATGAGAGATGTTATGCAAGGGTTTCCCTGATTCCAGGACTCAAACTCACCCAAAAAACCTCAAATTTCCTTAAATTCAACCCTTTTTAAAAAATTTGCTTCAAACCTTAATCTTTTTTAACTTAAAGTCATGGTTCTTCATCAACATCCCTTAAGAAAATTTGCCATTTACCAGCAGTCAAGCCGCAAAAAGCGATATATCAGCGTTGTTGCCTATTTTGACCGCCATGGTATCCTCAATGATTATGTTGTTCTGGATAAGAGTCTCAAAGTTGATTGGACTAGAGTCATTTTCCAAACCATTTCCCTCAAACTATTGATGGGGTCTTTTCTCAGTTTAGAAGGATTCACAAAAGTTACCATCAAGGGTAAAGGTTTTAAATCAGTTATCATTCCCACGAATACGGGATATCGAGCCATGATCTACGAGCAATCTGAGGATGTGGACGAAAAAACGACTGATATGGACAGTGAATCTACTTTACCTCTGGTTCATGCGAACTAGGAATTTACCTTGCAGTCAGCATAAGAGCGATCGGCTTACTTGGTTACAGAAAGGGTAACACCACCCCCACGGGCACATCTCTATGACAGCCTAGAACTATAGAGTTCTATCTTCTGGAGTGCGGAGCATGAATGCACAAACGCTAAAAAAGGTCGGTATACTGATGACAGCCGGTTTAGTCCTGGTGGGGTTGTGGGGATGTTTTCGTCCAACCACTCCAGGGGCGATCGCCTCATCACCCATTGTCACAACTCTCGATACTCCTGTGAATTCCCAGTTAACCGATGCCCAAACCCGGTTTAGCTTTAAGCTATGGCAGCACTTATTAGCCGAGCAAGAAAAGGAAAATATCTTAATTTCTCCCTCCAGTGTGGCGATCGCCCTCACCATGACCTACAATGGCGCATCAGGAGAGACTCAAACCGCCATGCATGATGCCTTAGAACTACAAGGCATGAGTTTAAGCGAAGTCAATCAAGCCTACGCCGATCTAAAGCAGAGCTTAGAACAGAACGATCCATCCGTTCAGCTCAAATTAGCCAATTCTCTTTGGGGCAGAAATGATATTAACTTCAAACCCGACTTTCTGGAACAAACCCAAACCTATTATGATGCGAATCTGCGATCGTTAGATTTTACCGATCCAGCCACTCCTAAACACATCAATCATTGGGTAAGCCAGCAAACCCAAGGTAAAATCCCCCAAATTGTCGATCGCATTAATCCCAACGATCTCCTCTTCCTCATTAACGCCACCTACTTTAAAGGAGACTGGCAAAACGAATTTAATCCTAATCTCACCCAAAACCGTCCATTTTACCTCCCCAACGGACAAGAAAAGCAACATCCCATGATGTTCCAAACCGGGAGCTACGATTATTTGGAAACCGAACACTTCCAAGCTATTCGCTTACCCTATGGTGAAGGCCGATTTAGTCTCTACGTCTTTCTCCCCCAACCGAACCAAAGCCTATCCCAATTCTATAGCCAACTTAACAGTACCACTTGGCAAACCTGGCTAGGGCAATTTACCCAACAGGATGGTTCTATTACCCTGCCTCGATTTCAACTTGAATATGGCGTAGAACTCAAACCCGTTTTATCCGCATTAGGCATGGATATTGCCTTTAGTCAAAATGCTGATTTTTCCGGCATCGACCCGTCTGCCAAAATCGATCGCGTGAAGCATAAAACCTTTATTGAAGTGAATGAAAAAGGTACAGAAGCGGCTGCGGTCACCTCCGTTGGCATTGTCGCCACCTCCATTCGTCCCCCCTCTAATCCCTTTGAAATGGTCGTCGATCGCCCCTTTTTCTACGCCATTTACGACCAGGAAACCCAAACTCCTTTGTTTTTAGGCTCGATGGTCAATCCGGCCATCTAATATCAAACCTAGTATTCTTTTCTAGATTTGATATTAGAATCAACCTAACCGATCGCTGTTGAATCAAAATCGGGGGGGATATCCTGTAGACGACCGGGGCCGATCGCCTGGAGCGCTTCCTTCAGCACCACATCCCCGGTGTATAACGCCTTACCCACGATTACCCCGGTCACCCCCAAACGCTCTAGGGCCAAGAGACTGAGCAAATCCGTCACACTGCTGACTCCACCCGAAGCAATCACTGGCACATCGACGGCTTCCGCCACTTCCCGCAAGGCCGGAATATTCGGCCCCTTCAAGGTTCCATCTCGGCTAATGTCTGTATAAATAATGCCATAAACGCCCATCTGGGCGCATTGTTGGGCCAATTCAATCCCCGAAATGGTCGAAGTTTCCAACCATCCCCTGGTGGCCACCTTACCATCGCGGGCATCAATCCCCACCATAATTTGCCCTGGAAACTCCTGACAGAGCTGTTGGACAAGTTCGGGGTTTTCCACCGCCACCGTGCCGAGAATCGCCTGTTTGACCCCGGTAGAGAGCAAGTTGGCCACCCCTGTATAGTCGCGCAAGCCGCCCCCCACTTGTACCGGAATCGGGATGGATTGGGCGATCGCCCGAATGACCTCCAAATTCACCGACTGTCCCGACTTCGCGCCATCGAGATCCACCACATGCAAGCGTTTTGCGCCCTGAGAAAACCATTGTTGGGCGATCGCCACCGGATTTTCATCAAACACCTGACTTTGCTCATAATCTCCCTGGTACAAGCGCACACAATTTCCCTGGAGCAAATCAATCGCCGGAATTACATCCATAACACTTATTCTCCTAACACCTCAAAATCCCCTCTATCCTACCCCATTCCCTTGTCTCGTCCCCTCAAACTCCCCTCAAACTCCCCTCAAACAAACTGATCCGTTTGTGCCTCATGTTCCACCCGAAAAACATTCGCATACAAATTAGCAATCACCTGCTTCCCTTCCTGCGTCAACTTCAAATGATTCAACGAAGGCTTAATATAAGGCGCAACCACATTCCAGAAAAACGCCGGATAATTATTCCGTAAATCCCCAGGATTTTCATACCCTAACTGTTTATTCGCCCCATTTTCCTCAAACTCATAAAACAGCGCCGGAATCTTCTGTAAATACTGTGGATCGCTCAACTGACCAATCAAATCCGCCCCCCGAACCAAACCCGGATAATTAGCCGTATCCGCATGATCTTCATCCTTGGGAACCGGAAAACGAGTTAACTCCAGATTACGCTTAATTTCCTCTGCATCAATTAATTTATGACCCCCAAACCGCTCCTCAATAAACCGCTTACCCCGGTCTACATGATAAGGGGTCAGACCCGCATCCGTTGCCCCTGGCGGCAACTCAATCATACTATTATCGATTCCAGAATCATACAACCGTTCTGAATGCCGATCCTGACGACAAACCCCCTTAATATAGCCAATATCATGACAGAGCAAAGAAATCATAAAATGAAGCCAATCCTCTGCCGAAACCCCACCCTCACGAATATGTTTTCCGCGAAGAATTTCTTGCCCCACCAACGTTACAAAAATCGTATGTTCCACATTATGATAAAGGGCATCACTATTGGCAATATTCTCCAAGGCCATACTTCCGGCCCAAACGATAATATCCGCATAATCAGGTTTATAGCCACCATAAGTCCGATGGTAACCTTCCCGAATTTTTACCAAGAATTCATTAATGACAACAGAAGTCAGATTTAACATTAGAGTCTTCGAGGACGTGCATTCATCTGGCGTTGGATCTTCATCAATTATAAAGGATAACTTCAACCGCCGGTCAGAGAGTTTAAAACAACCACCAGACTCAGCTCATCAATCTGGCGATCGCCCTCTCAGAACCCATGAGTACAGTCTCTTCATTCTTAAGCAAAATTGATCCTCTTTTTTCCTGATTAATCCTGCCAATCTCCCCCAAAACCTCAACCCCCAGTTATCCTCTAGCATAGGTAATTAAACCCTGTTTCCCTTTCCTAGCCAGCCATTTCTATAATTCATCTTAAGCTTAGAGCCATTGAGTAACCCCATTCCTTAACATAATCAACAAGCCCATATCAAGGGATGACCCCTTCCAGGTCAACTCTAAACACTGTCCATTGCATTAGAACGTTAACAGAGGAACCCGACCCATGGCCGATGCCCATGTCGAAGTTACCCAAGAACATGCCCTAGACCGGGATTGTACCACCCTATCCCGCCACGTCCTCCAACAACTGCAAAGCTTCTCCCCAGACGCTCAAGACCTCAGTGCGATTATGAATCGCATTGCCCTAGCCGGAAAACTCATCTCCCGTCGTCTGTCCAGAGCAGGACTGATGGAAAACGTTCTCGGCTTTACGGGAGAGACCAACGTCCAAGGGGAATCGGTCAAAAAAATGGATGTCTACGCCAACGACGTATTCATCAGCGTCTTCAAACAAAGCGGTCTCGTCTGTCGCCTCGCCTCCGAGGAAATGGAGAACCCCTATTACATCCCCGAAAACTGCCCCATCGGTCGTCAAACCCTGATTTACGACCCCATCGACGGCTCCTCTAATGTCGATACCAACCTCAATGTCGGCTCTATCTTCTCCATCCGCAAACAAGAAGGCATGGACTTAGATGAAAGCGCTTCTGACCTCCTCCAAGACGGTCATAAACAAATTGCTGCCGGTTATATCCTCTATGGCCCCAGTACCATGCTGATCTATTCTGTCGGCAACGGAGTCCACGCTTTCAACCTAGACCCCAGCTTAGGAGAATTCATCCTCAGCCGAGAAAATATCCAAATCCCCAGTCGTGGAGCCGTCTACAGCCTCAATGAAGGTAATTTTTGGCAATGGGATGAACCCATGCGCGAATATGTGCGCTATGTTCACCGCCACGAAGGATACACGGCTCGCTATGGCGGAGCCTTAGTGGGTGATTTTCATCGCATTTTATTTCAGGGGGGAGTTTTTCTGTATCCGGGCACTCTGAAAAAACCAGAAGGTAAACTACGATTACTCTATGAATCAGCTCCCTTAGCTTTTCTTGCCCAACAAGCAGGAGGCCGCGCCAGTACGGGAACTCAAGACATCTTAGAGGTAATCCCCAAAGAACTGCACGCTAGAACTCCTCTGATTATCGGCTCTCCAGAAGATGTGGCCTTAGCCGAGTCTTTCCTCAACCGTGCCTCAGAGATAAAATAACCCCACACCAACCTTGTGTACATCTAGATTAAACTCACTATCGTCAATTGACTCTCTATGGTTACACTCACAGAAAACCCTCTGCGCGTTGGACTACAACAAGACCGAATTCCTGAACCCCAGATTTTAATTATTTTTGGTGCATCTGGAGACCTCACCCAACGCAAATTAGTCCCAGCTCTCTACCAAATGAAATTAGAGAGACGACTTCCCCCAGAATTAACCATTGTGGGGGTTGCGCGTCGCCAGTGGAGCCATGACTTTTTTCGCGAGCATATGCGCGAAGGCGTGGAAGATTTTGGGGGCGGTCTTCAGTCAGAAGAGTTGTGGCATGAGTTTGCCCAAGGTTTGTTTTACTGTCCGGGCGATATTGACAACCCGGAAAGTTATCAGAAGCTCAAAGCTTTTCTAGAAGAACTTGACACCCAACGGGGGACTCGTGGTAACCGGGTTTTTTATCTGTCTGTTGCCCCTCGCTTCTTTGGGGAAGCTACCCAACAGTTGGGTAATGCGGGTATGTTAGACGATCCGACGAAGCAACGGTTGGTGATTGAAAAGCCTTTTGGCCACGATTTGGGTAGCGCCCGGACATTGAACCGGGTGGTAACCCAAGTCTGTGATGAAAAGCAGGTGTACCGCATTGACCATTATTTGGGTAAGGAAACGGTACAAAATTTGTTGGTGTTTCGGTTTGCGAATGCCATTTTTGAACCCCTGTGGAATCGCCAGTTTATTGACCACGTGCAAATTACGGTGGCGGAAATGGTCGGCTTAGAAGGACGAGCTGGCTATTATGAAACGTCTGGGGCGCTGCGGGATATGGTGCAGAACCATTTGATGCAGTTGTTTTCGTTGACGGCGATGGAGCCGCCGAATTCTTTGGATGCGGATAGTATTCGCAATGAGAAGGTGAAGGTGGTGCAGGCGACTCATTTGGCGGATGTGAGTAATTTGGATGCTTGTGCGGTTCGGGGTCAGTATACGTCGGGTTGGAGTAGGGGTAAGCAGGTTCCGGGATATCGGGATGAGGAGGGAGCGAGTCCGGATTCGGTGACTCCCACTTATGCGGCGCTGAAGTTGAATATTGATAATTGGCGCTGGAAGGGGGTTCCGTTTTATTTGCGGACGGGGAAACGGATGCCGAAAAAGGTTTCGGAGATTGCGATTCAGTTTAAGGATGTGCCTTATTTGATGTTCCAGTCGGCGGCGAAGCAGGCGAACCCGAATGTGCTGGCGATGCGAATTCAGCCGAATGAGGGGATTTCGATGCGCTTTGAGGTGAAAACGCCGGGGAGTTCTCTGCGTACTCGGTCAGTGGATATGGATTTTGGCTACGATCGCGCTTTTGGTCAAGCGAATACGGATGCCTATAGTCGTTTGTTGATTGATTGTATGTTAGGGGATCAGACTCTGTTTACTCGCGGGGATGAGGTGGAAGCCTCTTGGCGAGTGCTAACGCCGGTGTTGGATGTGTGGGATGCTCCCGCTCCTCCGGAAGCGATTCCTCTGTATGAGGCGGGAACTTGGGAACCGGTGGAGGCAGAGTTATTACTAAACCGAGATGGCCGTCGCTGGCGCAGACTTTAGAGAGTTGATACAGCAAATTCTAGTGAGTGACCAACACTTTGCCCCCTCATCCCCTAGCCCCTTCTCCCGCAGGAGAAGGGGAATAGGAAGTGAAAGTCCCTCTCCCTGGGGAGAGGGATTTAGGGAGAGGGCTTTTCCTGTTCCATTACCCATTACTCATCATGACTTCTACTCCGATTGTTACTTTACAAAAGCCGAAGGATATTTCTCTGAGTGAAATTGAGGCGGAACTGAATAAGATTTGGTTGAGCCAAAATACAGGTAAGGCCAGCCCAGTGGCCACAAGAGCGGCGACGTTTAGTATGGTGATCTATGAGCCGGAGGAATTCCAACAGTTATTGGCTGGTTTGGGGTTCTATAGTGGCTCGATTGATGGCATTAATGGCCCGATGATGAAGGATGCGGTGCGTGAGGCTCAGATCGCTTATGGTTTGAGGGTGACCAGTCGCATTGATGGGGAGACGCTAGACCGTTTGCGCGAGAAGTATGGGAAGCGATCGCCCTCCCAAACTACCCAGCTCAGTAATGTGGATTTGCGGGGATCGAGTGTTAGTGAGGCGATCGCCTCCCAAAATCCCTGTCGGATCATCACCCTCTGCCCCGTTTTAGGCGAAGATCGAGGCGTGAGTGCCCAAGTCTCTGCCTACTGTCCCATTCAAAAAAGCAGCAGTAGCAGCACCTTGGTCTGTTGTGAATACATTACCCTGCGAGGCACAAAAGAAGCCTTAGAACGAGTCAAAGAGTTGATTGCTTCCCTATTGATTCCCGACTTACCCAAATTTGTCTGGTGGAAAGCAACCCCCAACCCCGAACAACCCCTATTTCAACATTTAGCCCAACAAGCCAATTGTATTGTCGTCGATTCCTGCTATTTTAGCGATCCGGACTCAGAACTCCTGAAAATTCATGAATTAATCGAATCGGAAACCTATATTGCTGACCTCAATTGGCATCGGTTTTATCCCTGGCAAGAATTAACTGCCGCCGCTTTCGATCCTCCAGAGCGCCGAGATTCCCTAGGGGATATCGATCAGGTCACCATTGACTATGAAAAAGGCAATGATGCCCAAGCGTTAATGTTTTTAGGATGGTTAGCCAGTCGCCTGGGTTGGCAACCGGTGGCTTATAACGATGAAGGGGGCGATTATGATATTAAACGGATTGAGTTTTCTGGCCCGGAAAACAAGAAAATTTATGCTGAATTAGCTGGCATTCCCACAGCCGACTGGGGCGAAATTCCAGGGGATTTAGTTGGAGTGTTGCTCAATTCCAGTAATCCTAATGCCAATTGTTGCACGATTTTATGTTCGGAAACCACCGGATGTATGCGGATGGAAGCGGGGGGAAGTGCCAGCAATAGTCGCACCGAACAGGTGACTGCGGTGACGGATCAAAAGGCAGAAGAGATGATGAGTCAACAGTTGCAACGCTGGGGGCGAGATGTTTTATACGAGGAAAGTTTGGCGGTTACTGCCCAGATTCTGAAGTTGCGATAATGCCTTGAAAATCTAGGGAGCGAGACGCTCCCACTCCAGTAAGATCGAGGGATTGGAGGAGTGCGGGCATCTTGCCCGCTTCTCTTTTTCCTTTAACCAGACTGGATAGGATTAAGCCAGTTGAGTAAGAATTCTGGTACAGCTTGCCGGGTGCGCTGGTGAGCATTGATACAAACATGGCGAGTGGTTGCTTGGGCTGCCAGGCGATCGCCCACTTTTATCTGATAATTAACTTCATATTCTTCTGGCGACAAAAGCACCGATTCTAACTCAATCTCCAGGAAATCTCCACAAGTCAGAGGTCGATAAAAATCCGCTTCACTATGAATAATGGGAAAAGCAATCTTCGGCTGACAAAAGAACTCCTTTAAGTCAATTCCAGCAGCAGCCAAAGACGCTTCATAAGCTTCATGGCAAAACTGAAATACATTGGCAAAATACACCACTCCAGCAGCATCCGTTTCTGCAAAGTGAACTTTTCGGGTATAGTGAAATGACATAGAAGACATAACCATCTTACCACATTGTCAGTGAACTCAGGTATAATCAAAAGCATAGAGTTTAGTTTTAACTCATTAACTTGCCATGATTGCTGTACAATCCGATAATTATCTAACTCCACAAGCTTATCTCGAATTAGAACAAGAGAGCCAAATTAAGCATGAATACATCAATGGCCAAGTCTACGCCATGGCAGGCTCATCTAAAGCCCACAATACCATTAGTTTGAACTTAGCTCTCCGGTTGCGAGAAGGATTAAGGGATTCACGCTGTCAAACCTTTATGGCTGACGTGAAAGTAAGCCTTGCTAATCAAAACAAGTTCTTCTATCCTGATTTAGTCGTCACTTGTGATGAGAATGACAATCAAGATTCCTATATCGTTCAGTTTCCTCATGTCATTATTGAAATTCTTTCCCAGTCTACCGAAGCATTTGACCGGGGTGAAAAATTCCAATATTATCGGACACTTTCCAGTTTACAGGAATATATTTTAGTCAATTCTCAACGCTATGTTGTCGATTGTTTCCGGCGCAGAGATGATAACTTATGGATGCTACAAAGTTATGAAGGACTAGAGGCAGTGGCGCGGATAGAAACCTTGGGAATTGAAGTCAGTTTGAGCGATATTTATGCAACGTTAGATCTTAATGATTCAGATCATAATATCTGATTGTTCTTCGACAATGCTCAGAGTTCTGATGCTTCTCTCAGGAATAAATTACTCCATCAGAAACAGCAAAAGCTTTTCAAACACTTCTACCGCCAACTTTTCTGGATTATCGCGAATAAAAATACCATAATTCGGATTAGAGTTAATTTCGATTAACCATAACTGTCCTGACTGATCCACTGCTACATCAAATCCGGCATAGCCAATCTGCAATCGCTCAAAGATAGGGTGAATAAACTGCTCTAGCTGGCATATCGTATCTTCATTGGTGACATGAATCGCTTGAGCGCCTTGCCAATGCAGAGGGCTTAAATTACCCGTAAATGTGGCATTTTGGATATTTTTTTCATAGAGCAAAACCAAATCTTGATTCAGAAAAATAGCCCTATATTCTCTCTCAATCTTAATTGTTTCTTGGGCCAGAGCAATATAGTCATACTCTTTATCATTGCGATCAAAAATTTTGTTTAGTGCTTCTATAATTTGAGATTTTTGATCGCACAAAAAAACATTCACGCCACAAGAGCCTGTATTTTTCTTGATCACTACTGGAAAATCAAATGTATCTTCAATAGAGTCCACAATTTCTGGAATGCTTTTACAGATGGCATAGTTTTTATAAGTAGAAACATGAGGATCGACATAGGCAGAGGTTTTGGGCATTAAAACTCTATCTTTGAGGAGATGATAAGTATAATCTTTATCTTTAATGATTTTTAGCATCGCCCCGGTTAAAATCGGGGTGAATCCATTGACAAACAAATAAGGCTTACCGAGATTAACTTGGATGACATTTTGATTAGGGTGAAGCATCTCATAATCGAGGTTTAAAGACTGACAAGCTTCAAGCAACAGGCGAATATTGGTGAACATTAGGGGCGTTGAAAGAGGGTGGTGAAGCGGTAGAGAAAGAGTGGGATAATCTGAGACGGTCTAGATATCCGTTGATTTCTGAATACCGAAGTTGATAATAGCACAGAAATTTTTGTTAGAGAGGATGGAAACTCTAATTCATTCTGATTTCCCTGAGCAACACAAGTAATGTTATAATGTCTTTTTTGATTTTCCGTAGACTCAGCCTTGTTCCAACCATGACCCAAACCTCAGACTTTCTCAGTGTACTCAACCCTTCACAACGAAACGCAGTTGAGCATGTGTGCGGCCCGATGTTGGTGGTTGCTGGAGCAGGTTCGGGGAAAACTCGCGCCCTCACCTATCGGATTGCTAATTTAATTTTACGGCATCGGGTCAATCCAGAACATATTTTGGCAGTGACGTTTACGAACAAGGCAGCGCGGGAGATGAAGGAGCGCATTGAGCGCCTGTTTGCCCAGCAGTTAGCCTCCAGTTCTACGGGACGCGATTGGGATGATTTGGGGGAGGCGGAACAGGTGAGGTTGCGATCGCGCATCTATCATGATTATATTAAACCCCTATGGGTGGGAACCTTCCATGCCTCCTGCGCTCGCATTTTACGCTACGACATCGATAAATATCAAGATGAAAGGGGCAGAAAGTGGGATAAACAGTTCTCTATCTTTGATGAATCCGATGTGCAAGGTCTGGTGAAAGAAATTGTCACCAAAGACTTAAACCTGGATGATAAGAAATTTAATCATAAATCCGTGCGTTACGCCATTAGTAATGCCAAAAATAAAGGCTTATCCCCCCAAGATTTTCAACAGGAACAACCCAATTATCGAGGACGGGTGATTTCTGAAGTATATGAACACTACCAGAAACGGCTGGCAGAAAATAATGCCCTCGATTTTGATGATCTAATTTTAGTCCCTGTGAAGTTAATGCGCCAGAATGAGAAAGTTTTAGCCTACTGGCATAACCGCTTTCATCATATTTTGGTCGATGAATATCAGGATACCAACCGCACCCAATATGACTTGATTCGCCTGTTAGCAACCGGGGGAGTCCATACCCGTGACTATAAAGACTGGGCAAATCGCTCGATTTTTGTCGTCGGAGATGCGGATCAGTCCATTTATAGTTTCCGCATGGCAGATTTTACGATTTTGATGGATTTTCAACAAGATTTTGGCGATGGTTTACCAGACCAAAAAAGCGAGACGATTATTAAACTAGAGGAAAATTATCGATCGCGGGAAAATATACTACAAGCAGCCAATGAACTGATTCAGAACAACCAAGAACGAATTGATAAAGTCTTGCGTCCTACTCGTGAGTCAGGCGTTCCCATTACCTGTTACCAAGCTGATAATGAGATCGAGGAAGCAGAATTTGTAATCCGTCAGATTCGTCAACTGACACAAAAGAATGCGGATGTGAATTGGGGCAGCTTTGCAATTTTATACCGGACTAACGCCCAGTCCCGCGCCTTTGAAGATGTTTTGGTGCGCCAGAATATCAAATATCGGATGGTGGGGGGCTTAAAATTTTACGATCGCAAGGAAATCAAGGATGCCATTTGCTACCTGAGATTATTAATCAATCCCGCCGATACCGTCAGTTTACTACGCATTATTAATGTGCCCCGTCGAGGCATTGGCAAATCGACCTTAGATCGGCTCTTAGGTGCATCCGCAGAACTGGGGATTCCCCTGTGGGAAATTATCAGTGATGAAACCTCTGTACGGACATTAGCCGGACGCTCAACCAAAGCAGTGATGAGCTTTTATAAGCTGATCTCCAGTTGGCAAACGCGGGTGGAAACTGAAAAAGCTTCAACCATTGCCCAAGGTATTTTAACGGACTCCGAATATCTTAAAGATCTAAAGTTCCAAGGAACAGACGAGTCGGAAAACCGCTTACAAAACCTACAAGAGTTATTGAGTGCCATTATCCAATATGAGGAAGAAACTGGAGATACCCATTTATCTAGCTATCTCAATTATGCGCCATTACAATCAGATTTAGATAACCTGGAAGAAGGGGAAAATGCTGTTACCTTAATGACTCTTCATGCAGCCAAAGGCTTAGAATTTCCGATTGTGTTTTTAGTGGGCTTAGAAGAGGGTTTATTCCCCAATTTTCGTAGCATGGATGATCCTGCTGCCCTAGAAGAAGAACGACGCTTGTGTTATGTTGGCATTACTCGCGCTCAGGAACAATTATTTTTAACCCATGCCCAAGAACGACGGTTATGGGGCAACCGAGAACCCGCCACTCCCTCTCAATTTTTAGGTGAATTACCCCGCGAATTGTTAAAGGGAGGTACGACGTACCAAACCCAGGTGACCTCTCCTAGTCCAGCTCCCAAAACGTCGGTGTCAAAAATGGTGAATAAACCGGTGAAAAAATCAGCCGATAAACCGACCAGTAAGGGCAAAAAGAGTCAGAAAAAAAACACGGGTTGGCAAGTGGGCGATCGCGTGCTGCATCGGAGCTTTGGAGTGGGGCAAATCACCCATGTTTTTGGCGGTAAGGGAGAACAGCAATCGGTTGCGGTTCAGTTTACTGGTTTAGGGCGAAAAATTCTCAATCCTAAAGTAGTCCCGTTGCAAAAATTATAAATTATAAAGCTGAGTTTGTTTGCAGGAACTTTGAGTAAATTAAGTGCGATATGTCAGGATCAAAAGTTTTCGCTCAAAGGCGATCTAATTCGGCATAGTCGGGTAAGGTGGTATCGATGGGTTGACCGTTACGGAGTACGATGCGGTCATGTTGGGAACGGGCTAAAAGTTCGGTAAAGCGCCGTCCTTTGAAGAGAATTAAGTTAGCGGGTAAACCGACGGCGATCGCCACTGGATGGGGTAATTTCATGATTTTACCGGGAATTGTGGTCACGGCTTGCGGCCAATTTCCATAGGGGATATCTAAATGGGCAATTCGCACGGTCTGATTAAACACTTCTAGCAGGTCATGATCGCCAAAGGCAAAAAATGGATCGCGACAATTGTCAGAAGCGAACATGACGGGAATTCCCATCTGTTGCATTTCTTGAATTAAGGTTACACCGCGATAGGTAGGCGTTTTCCCCGGTTGTCGGTCTTGCAGGTAGAGGTTACACAGGGGTAAGCTGACGATCGCAATCCCGGCTTTTTTTACTGCTTCTAGGGTTTCTTGGACAATTTCTGGCGTTTGTACAGATAAACTGCAACAATGACCGCAGGTAATTTGCCCTTCAAATTTATATTTGAACGCTGCTTTAGCCACCTGATAAAGAGTACGTGCTTCTACATTTAGATTTTCATCTGTATGGAAATCGAGGTCTAAATTACGCTCTTTTGCCAAAGACGACACATTAGTCAGTTGGCCATCCAGATTAGGATTCATAAGGGGCATTCCGCCTAAAATTCCCCCAACTTCTGCCAGGCGATCGGCTAACTTTTCTCCTTGCTGATCGCCGTAAAATATGTCTAACGTGCTTAAACTGGCGGCTTGCAAGTGAATTTTCCCTTGCCATTCTTCCCGTAGAGCTTGAAAGACTTCCCAAGTGACTTCTGTTTCTTCGCCCCTAAAATCGAGATGGGTGCGGATGGCTTGGGTTCCGTGGGCGTAACTGCATTTTAGGGCAAAATTCATGCGCCGATAGAGATCCTCGGCTGTCCAATAGCGATCGCCATCTTCTCCAGAAGCAGCGATCGCCCCATTGAATGTACCATCAGGATTGGGACTCCGATGCCAAATATGGCCCTTATCCAAATGGGTATGGATATCGACAAAGGTCGGCCAGACTTGGCCTCCCTTCATATCGTAGACCTCATTTTCATGGCTGGGAAGGCGATCGCCACTGGCGCAAATTTCCGTAATCATCCCCTCCTCGATATGAATATCCACCCGCACCAATTTTTCCGAGTTCGGCGTAATTGTGGGAGGGCAATGTTTAGGGAGAAACAGACAGAGGGGAACTTGGGCGTTATGGAGCCAGTAGCGATCCTGTTCTAGAATGCTCTGAGAGGTCATGGGTGAGTAGGGCGCAAAGTATTTGTTAAACTACTTTACACCTTATAGAGTAAGTGTGGAGTTGATTTGTCTATGTCTTTCAGTGAGAGTATCGATCGCTTTTTTCTATCGTCCAAAGTCGCCCTCGAAGGCGCTCTCAACAATTCCGAGATTCAAAATTACTTGCTCGAATTTGCCTATACCCCGGAGCGCATCGAGCGGGGAAAAGCCCTGTATGATTTAGCTTGGGAAGCGCTGATGGCTCAACCCATATCCGGAGAACGGGATATGAGCATTGTGGAAGAGGCGTTAGCGGTCGCTCAACCGAGCTATGATATGCATTTAAAGATCGCTCGTGTGGCGTTTCGCAAAGATGGGGTAACCCATGTGAAACTGGGGTTAATGGGCGATCGCAAGCCCAGTTTATCGGGTTGGCTGATGCAAGCTCAACAGTTTTATAGTCAGAGTTTGGACGATTTAATTATTGTGGATGTGTTAGCCGATTATGGGCTAAGTCAGGAGCGCTTAGAAGCCGGGCAAGTTAAGGTAGAAGCGGTTGATAAGGCTTATGCAAACTATCAAGACGGAATCGAAGCCGCCATACAACACCGAGATGATGCGATCGATGTGTTAGCTGATTGGATTGCTGACTTTCTGGCGATCGCAATTTTGGCGATCGGAGATCGTCCCGAATTATTACCCGTTTTAGGAATAGACAACCCTTAAAGACGGTTTTTCGGGCGATAAAGCAAGCAAAGCGCTGTATCGTTGTTGTTGATAAACTGTTGTGTATCAACGATTCATTTTCGCTGCTCCAATTTCCGACTCCAGTTTTGCACTGCTCGAATCACCCGATTATGGGGTTGAGTTTGGCGTAAAATCAGAAAATCATTTAAACGGGTAGCCGTTACTCTGGGAAAGGTAAGACTGATTTCTGATTCGATATACTCAAAACTTTCATATTGATAAATAACTAACCCTCGACTTTTGCTATATCGCCAAACTTCGGGTATCTTCAAATCATGATAAATATCCATTCGTTGGGTCGAGGGGCTGGTCAGATCGATCTCAATCACTAAATCGGGGAGTAGGCTCTTAATCTGTTCAGAATCTGATGGGTGCAGTTCAGAACGATTTAAATAAAAGCCACTATCTGGGTCAATAGCTTGAGCCAACTCTGGATTTTGTATGGTTTTCGACCCTGAATTTACACCTTGGCGGTTTAATTTTCCACTTAAAGTTTGCACAATAGCAGCTAATAAGCGATTAATCTTTTCATGGACTCTAGAGGGGCTTTTTAAGGAGAGAATGCCTTGACTATAGGCGGTACGAATGGCCTGGCTTTCTCCCATATCCCGAAGCATGGCTTGATAGGTTGACCAACTCATGTGGGATAAGACAATAGTTTGGGTTAATTTTCCCTCAAAATTATCAAGGTAAAGTTCATTTAGCTCATTAGACCGTTTGAAAATCATTTCTATCACTGCCGGTTGCTGGTGGCTCTATTTTATAGTGTTATGACCATGGCTCAAAAGCACTACAAACTGGGGATACCTTTGGCGGCGATGGGCATTCGCCAGCCTGTGCCGAAGGCTCTGGAGGTGATTTTTAAGCCGGGAGGAGCTTGGCGACGCTTAAATTCGGCTCGTTTGACGAGGTGTAAAATTTTGTTGATGATGGCCCGATCGTGTCCGGCAGCAGCTATGGTTTCTGGAGATTGATGATCGTGAATCAGACGATGGAGAATATCATCGAGGGTGTCATAATCGGGGAGAGAGTCTTGATCGCACTGATCGGGTTTGAGTTCGGCGCTGGGGGGTTTAACCAGGATATTTTCGGGAATGATTTCTTTTCCAGAACGCTGATTTAGCCAACGACAGAGGCTATACACGCGGGTTTTGGGGACATCGGCGATCGCCGCTAAACCGCCGTCCATGTCTCCGTAGAGGGTACAATATCCGACTGCCATCTCCGATTTATTGCCGGTAGACAGGAGCAGATGACCGAATTTATTGGCGATCGCCATGAGCAGATTTCCCCGAATCCGAGATTGAATATTTTCCTCCGCCACACCGGGTTCTGTGCCCGCAAATAGGGGGTCTAGAGCGCGATCGAATCCCCCCATCAAGTCACCAATGGCAAGGGTTTGGGTTTGAATCCCCACATTTTGCGCCAATTGCAGAGCATCCTTGACTGAGTGTTCCGAGCTATAGGGAGAAGGCATGAGGACACCGAGAACTTGGGAGGGGGCGATCGCTTCTGCGGCGATCGCCGCCACCAAAGCCGAATCAATTCCCCCACTTAACCCCAACACAATTTTACTAAAGCCACACTTGCGAGCATAGTCTCGAACCCCTAACACCAAAGCCGACCAAATCTCTAAATTTTCATCCTCAGAAACTTCTGGAGCATCACCGATCAAATCATGCTCTTGGGAATCAAACGTCAGCACCTGAAAATCAGACTCAAATCCCTCTAACTGAGTCACAACTTTACCCGTCTGATTCACAGCCAAACTATGACCATCAAAAATCAAATCATCATTTCCCCCCACCTGATTTACATAAATAATCGGCACTTGGTAACGACTGGCGCTATAGCTTAACATTGAAGTTCTCAAAGCCGGTTTGTTTAAACTATAAGGAGAAGCAGACAAATTGACCACCAAATCTACATTTTTATCCATTAAATCTGCCAAGGGATTAATCGCATAAGAGCGTTTACCCCAAAACTGTTCATCATTCCATAAATCCTCACAAATCGTTACCCCAATTCTTAGATCCACGCCCTCCGTATGTAGGGCCAAAACTTGACTTTCATGGCCCGGTTCAAAATACCGGTCTTCATCAAACACATCATAGGTGGGCAGCAACCGTTTATGAAACTCCGCTAAAATATCCCCTTGATAGAGCGCCACCACACTATTAAATAACTCTTTTCCGCCCTGTTTGCTGGCTTTTGAATTGCGAGTGACTGTGCCCACACAAACAATTAAGTTATTCGGTATTTTCTGAGCTAAATCTTCAATTAAATGACCCATCTTATCGATAAACACGGGATAATTTAACAAGTCACGGGGAGGATAACCACACAGAGATAATTCAGGAGTCAGCAACACTAGAGCGCCCTGAGCAGCCGCAATTTCTGCCGACTTCAGGATCATTTGGGCATTATTTTCTAGATCGCCAATGGTGGGATTGAGTTGAGCGATGGCAATTTTCATAGTTTAAGGAATGGGGGAATGAACAACAATCTCAATCTAGCTTCGGGCTATTCTGGCTATCTTGAAAAACCACTATTGATGTATCAAGTGATGATGTGCTGGATGTGCCCTCTCCCTATATCCCTCTCCCACGGGAGAGGGACTTTTTCCCCCTTCTCCTGCGGGAGAAGGGGGCAGGGGGATGAGGGAACAGCTATATAGGTACAAAAAAACTCTGATTGTCACCATTTTATGAAGACAAGAAAATAGGATTTAATTTAAGCAAGCTAGTTATTTTTCAGCTTTTTGAATCAAGGAAATTAATTTATTTCTAGCAAAAACAAATTTACCTTTTACATAGTGTTTTCCCAAGGATTTTTCATCGAAATCTCCTAAATCTAGCATCTTTTCCTTGCACCCTTCTCGAATGTGGGATAAAACTTCTTTTGGGACTCCCGGAAATCGAGCATATAAATAATCGCTGGCAATTAAGTTTAAGGCAGATGTCCCCAAATGAACAAAATCGCGATAGGGTTCACCACTGCCAGGATAATCTGGAGGAATCAGGGGATTATCAATGCCAATCACTTGTCCCAAAAACCAATCGCGCACCTGATAAAAATTACAATCGAGGTAAATCATACCGGTGAGCAATTTGAGAAATTGTCCTAAATGGATGAACCGTTCATCGCCCCAGCGTTCGGGATGATCGACGCGAATTTGTATCCAATCGGTGACTTCTAACTGATCGGCTAATTTTCCTAGGGTTTTCGGCTCTAGAAATTCAATCCAGGCTTTGGGTCGTTCATAGCAGCAATCGGCGGCAATCATTTGCAAAACGGCTTCTCCGAGGAATAAGAGGCGATCGCCTGATTCATCGAGAGCTTTGCCTTCCATTAAGGCTCGCCCTGACTTCAGCACTTGCCAAAGATATTCCTTTTCATTAAACTGGTAACGAATTGTAACTTCAATCCGTTCGGCTTGATGGACTTGTCCGGGGTTATCGTGGATTTTAGTCATGCGATCGCACTCATCAAATAAACACCATGGGTTTATCTTTCAGTAAATCGAACGCTTGTGCATCAAATCGATAAAGGCTGGCTGGTCTCCCTGCTCCCCGTGAGGCTTTCACCCCTGTATCGTATAGGAATCCTAACTTCAGCAAGCGAGCGCGGAAGTTAGAATAGTCTGAAAAATTTTCCCCTAACACCGTAGTGTAGAGCTGATACAAGTCGTTGAGGGTGAACATCTCCGGTAGGACATCGAAGGCCACGGGACTATATTCCAATTTGTTGCGTAAACGTCTGTAGCCATATTCTAGGATCTGATTATGATCAAATGCTAGGTCTGGCACTTGATGAATGGGATACCAAGCAATGCCACTGACTCCATCGGCAATCAGTTGAGCTTCATCAAAACGCACGAGGGCAAAGTAACTGACGGAAAGATATCGGACTCCATATTGATCGGGAGCTTCCCTGGGGTCGCGTCCTGGGTCGCCAAAGGTATAGAGTTGCTCTAGATAGAGATTTTGGGCGCGAATTTTCTCTGAGAGAATGCGATAGGCGGCTTGTTCGAGGGATTCGGAGCGACGGACAAGGGTTCCGGGTAAACTCCATTGATTGAGATAGGGGTCTTCATGACGCATCACCAAGAGGACGAGGAGTCGGTTGAGGGCGCTATCAACGGAAAAGATGACGTTATCTACGCCCACCTTAAAATCAGCTAACGGCTCTTTGTGAGTTGGTTTGGAATGGCTCTCTGGCATGATACAACTGCTCCCGATGGATGTAATCCTGGATGGGAGGCGTAATAACTTGGGTCTCCTTTCTTTCACGATACGCTGTTGAGGACACAGGTGGCACATCAAAATCGGCGATCGCCACTTTTCCTCCCAATTCGGTGAGCGCTTGCACTTGCTCTGGCTCGATGGAGTACCCCGATCGCTCTACAATGAGAACTTCGACTTGCTGCAATAAGGTCTTGATTTGATACCACTTGGGCATTTGGGCAATTAGATCGGAGCCAACAACTAGGATAAACTGGACTTCGGGCCACAAATGACGGGCGACATTGACGGATTCTAGCGATCGCGAATAACCCAATTGGGGATACAAGCCAATATTGTCATAGTCCTCTTTGAGGTCTTCGATCAACAACTCCAGCATCGCCAGACGATGATCTAAGGGGGTTTGGTGGTCTTTGAATGGGTTATTGGAAGCCCAAACCGCCACATAATCATAATATTGGCTCAACCATTGGAGAATGGTTCGATGTCCCTGGGTGGGTGGATCGGCGCTAGTTCCAAAAAGGGCAACAGTGTTCATGGGTAAAAGGCAAGGGAATAGGGAATAGGGAATAGGGAATGGATCGTTCGCCATCCTCCTTCTCAGGTTACTCCTCTTCTGATTATAGTGCAATAAACCATAATACTGTCAACCTGTTTTTTATGAAATGACCTTAAAATAGCCTGAAAACCAAAATTAAACCCCTTATTCCCCTCTTAACTCCACTCATTTATAGTTTTTAACACCAATATTCTCAGCGATTTCCAGAACTCACGTTATTATACTGATATTTGCAAGGAACATAGCGTGAGTAGGTTAAAATTTGTATTGAGGAAAAGATAATGGTTGATATCGAACAAATCCAAACAGATATTAATGAATTACCTGAAGAAGCGCAAAGCTTACTCTTGGATTTTATTGATTTATTAAAAAAGCGCTATTCAACACCAGAAAAACGAGCAATAAACTCAGACCTCTCCCAAAATAATCAATTGAGTACCTTAGACATTCTCAACGAATCTGAGTTGATCGGTTGCATCAGTGCAGAACCCAATCTTTCTACTGATTATAAATCTGTTGTTCAAGAAAAACTAGACTGCAAATATGATCATCGTTGACACGGGATTTTGGGTTGCTTTATTCAATGATAAAGACCAATATCACCAAAGGGCACAAGCTATTCTAGCTAAATATCCTTATGAACCTTTAATCACAACTTTAGCCTGACAATATCTCCTCGATTAGTTGTTGTAGTTTAGCGGAAATTTCCATGGGTACAGGAACGGGATCTTCTAAACGGCGACAGGAGGGGGGAAGACTGAGGACAGAGGTACGGGTACGCTCTTGGATCAGATCGAGGGTATCGGGAAGAGTGACGGATTCTCCGGCTTTGAGCAGGGGTTGCAAAAGAGGAATTTCTTCGGGTTTAGGGGATTCATGAATTAAACCCAGGCGATCGCCAATACATTCTCCCTCACTGCATCGCCGAAAGATTTGTTTGCGTCCAGGATAGCTGACTTTATTGGTGGAGCGCTTCATCACTGGTTTATCTTCAATTTCCACCAGTTTATAGACTCCATTAACCGGGGAACCGGTGACCAATTTTGTACCAATTCCATAGCCATTAATACAAGCACCGGCTTGATTTAAGCGTTGCATTTCGTATTCGTCAATGTCTCCACTGACAAAAATAGGAACGTCTGGTAACTGTTGGCTGATTTTCTGGGATAGGGTAACCAGATCCCCAGAGTCTAGGCGAATACCGGCAACTTCTAGAGTTCCTGCTCTGATCTGCTCGGCTAACCGTTCGGCTGCTGCCAAGCTGTCGTAGGTGTCAATTAACAAAGGAGCGCCGGGAAAATAGCGGTAAAAGGCTTGAAAGGCGGCATCTTCTGCACCTTCGCAGGCGGCGATCGCCATTACCAGAGAATGAGCCATGGTTCCTGCGGGGTTGCGACCCAATTTTAGGGCGGCTAATACATTAGATGTGGCATCCATTCCTCCGGCAATGGCGGCTCGTGCTGCCCAGAGAGCGCCCTGGGGACTAAATGCCCGTCTTGTACCAAATTCTAGGATCGACGCATCCTCGCCCGCCTGATCTCGCATTCGGGCAGCTTTGGTAGCGATGAGGGTTTGATAATTTAAGGTATTGAGTAAATAGGTTTCCACCAGTTGAGCTTGCCAGAGTGGGGCTTCAATTCTCAACAGGGGTTGGTTGGCAAAAATTGCGGTTCCTTCGGGTACAGCCCAAACATCGCCGGTAAAGCGAAATTGGGCTAATTTTGTCCAAAACTCCGCAGGCGCATGGTTAAAAATACCGGTTGCTCGCAGTGCTTCAATCTGAGCGGCTGTAAATTGCAGGTTTTGCAAATACTCCAGCGCGGGTTGCACTCCCATGGCGATCAGGTAACCGAAACCTGGGGGTAAACGGCGGGTGAACAGTTCAAAGCTGGCGCGATGTTCTGCTATGCCTTCGCCGATATAACAGGCGTTCATGGTGAGCTGATAGAGATCGGTGAGTAGACTGTTGTCTTCGAGGTTGAGGGTGAGTAAGGAGTCTTCCATTTTGGCGATCGCCTCCCTTAAGGCTGCTTCCCTTCTTATTATAGTAGATTAAACCATAATTGTGTCAATCTATTTTTACAAAAATCACCTTTACTCAGGGATTGGGGGGAACTTTGGGGTCATTCTCCGGAAGCGTGACAAACAAATAGGGCAATAAAAACCCAATGACTGCCGCAGCAAATGATAGGGCAGCCGTAATTTGATCGGGACTCAGATAACGACTGAGCCAACTGGAGTTTAAGGTTTGTACGGGATAATCTGGATCGAGTCCTACAGTCAACTTCTTGCTTTTTCCCGCTAACCTAACTTGCAGCCCCACAGGATCACAATTGAGGTCAAAATAGCGCAATTTCTCAATATCCTGAGCATCTGCTGTGGTTAAAAATTGATTGTCCTGTATCGTTAGAGTTTTATCATTCATACGGACTTCCCCTTTCAGAATAGAAGAGTGAGGGAAATCATTGCGAGAATCTCCCACGCGATCGATCCATTTTAAGCTCACATCAGTTACCGGTAAATTTCTCCCAATCCATTCCGGTTCTGTCTGCATGTTTTCCCTAAAATTTAGCGATAACTGGCTTGAATAAAACAGAGATAATTCGGGATTTAGGGGCGCATTAGGAGTAAATTGAAGTTTGGTGATGGGGGCTTCTAATCCCTCAATCTTAATATTTTCAAGGACTAAAATAAAGAGTTCTGGATTGAGTTTGAGTTGTAGAATAGCCGGTTTTTGGGGGGACTCATTGGTAGGAAAGTTCAACCCCAGATTCAGTTGAGTTTCCGGAGGATAGGAAAGATAACTGAGATTGACTTGAGTGGTTGAATTTAAAGCCAGCCGATCGAGGGTTAAACCTTGAGCTGTTGAAGGATAGAGTAACAGGTGACTGTTGGCTTCAGAAAAGGTAAAAGAAAGCTCGGTTTTTTGGCTTAAAATTGAGTTAATTTTATGATTTTCTGGACTGGTAAAAGTTCCCCTTAAGGTTAGAGTTTCTGAGGAGGTTTGTAAACTTAAAGAGGTTAGATCGTCGATATTTTGCAGCAAGAAGCGGGAGTTGGGTTCCGGAGTCGTGAATTGAATATGACTGACGAGTAAGGTGGCTTCAAAGTTTTGGGTTCCGGGAATAAAAAAGTGGGTCAGCAAGATAATAAAAGATACGGAACATAGGATAAATGCAGCGATTTTATCTTTCTTACTTGTCAAGCGTTTGAAGGGAATGGGGGAGACTTCAGCGAGGATCAGAATGATTTTGAAAAAGCCGACTATGGGTAAATATATCAATACCCACAGAATCCAGGCAAGCCCATCGATAAGGTGAGACCAAATAGGGCGATCTCGGTCAGATTTTGAGGCGTTCTGTTTGGGGTGGTTTCGGTTGGAAGATTTCATCTAGGAGTTATGTTCAAATTAGGCGCTAAAACCAGGCTGGATTATGATAAAATAGAATAATTCGGGTATCCGTTTCTTTGGGTTGTCCTGGTTTTTGTTGTTCCATCACTATATAGAGTTCGTAGCGTCCCGCAGGAGCATTACCAAATGTCCAAGTAAAGGGGACTTGTCCAGTTTTGGGAATTTTTTGGGAAATATTATGGTAAATTCTACCGTCTTTGCGAATTTGTACAGTGGGGAAAGTGGTACGTGCATTGCCGACAAATAGGGTGAATTCGTAGCGTTGAGAAGAGGGGTCGAGAATAACGGGATAGTAGATAGTTTCGCTCTTTTGGGTCAGATATGCAGTGGCTCGCAGACTATCGGGAGCAACTCTAGCTCGTTGTAAAATGGGCTGGGTATCTAAGTTATATTCCATACCATTGCGGATAGGCAAGAAGCGGTTGAGGTTGTCGAGCAGGTAACCGCGATCGAACGATTGCATGATAAATTGGGGCTGTTGGTTAATGCCGGGAATGCGGAGGGTGAGGCGGTTGGGATATGCCGCAGGTGCGCCCGTGGTAAAGGATACTAAGCGAATGCTGGCGCTAATGTCGTGATTGACTAAGCCTTCGCAGCGATCGCCCCTATCCATATAGGCTAGACTATTACGGTTACCCGTGGGACAAGCCAAAGCCGGTGTAGCGCTGAGGGTAACCGCGAGAGATAGGAGCGTTAGGAAAATTTTGGTATTTCTGCAAGCGGACATCAACATGATTCAAGCCTCACTCAAGACTGATTCTATTATAAGAAGAATAGATCGCAAATCTGACGAGAAACCCAGTTTCTCCAACAATATAGCTAGTCTAAATGAGTTGTAAAACGGGAAATGCCCTCTCCCTTTCATGTCCGCTTTGCGGAAAATCCCTCTCCCACGGGAGAGGGACTTTTCCCCCTTCTCCTGCGGGAGAAGGGGCTGGGGGATGAGGGGCAACTGTTGGCAACTCATTTAAAAATGCTAATCGTTCTCCTCAGTGTAGACCACTTGGGCAGTGGATAGGATTTCTTGGCGACGGATGGGGTTTTGGCTGCGTAAAATTGCTCGTTTGCTGATTAGATCGACTTTACGATTAAAAATGGCTTCTAATTCCTGTTGCATCTGGATACAGCAGTTTTCGCTGTTATGTGGGACATCTTGATCCCCCTTTCATGTCCGCTTGCGGAAAATCCCCCTTAAAAAGGGGGACTTTCCTATTCCCCCTAGGTTGGGTTAAGGAACGTGCATGTCGCCGACATGAAAATTTTTAATTTTTAATTTTTAATTGATCACCCGCCAGCGCCGCAACTGTTCAACTACCGAATCAATGGGGTGGCCGAAACCGAAACCCCGCGTCGCGATAGGATTTTCGGGGATGTCTGGTGTGGCGATATTGGGGTCGGTGTCGATACCTTCAGTGGTAATCAGTTGGATGACAATACCGATGACTTCGTTGGTTTCCGAGTTGAGAATGGGGCCGCCAGAATTGCCAGAAGCGAGGTTTGCGTCTAGGGTCATCTTATGGCTATTGAGGTTAACATTGGTGACGTTGCCGATGACCACATTCCAGGGGTCAGCAAGATTATTCGGATGACCGATAATGGTTACCGGTTGGGTGCGGGGAATAGCACCGGAATGGAATTTCAGGGGGCGGATGGTGTCGTCGTCTGCTCGGATGCCTTCCACTTTAATCACCGCCAGGTCGAGGGGGTCTCCAGGACGGGTAATGTGTTCCAACGTCGCTGGGTAGGGGGTACGTTGGTTATAGTCTAGGGTGCTGAAAAACTCCACTTGAATGGTTTCGCTGGGACGGTTGCCGTGTTGAATGACATGGCGGTTGGTCATAATCCAGATGGTCTCTCCTTCGCGCTTGAAGATCCAACCCGTGCCATAGTCTTTACCCTGGCTGTTTTCGGTAATGATGCGAACCGTGGAGCGCATTTCATAGACCAGGGGTTCCTCTTCTGGGCTGGGAACATAGGCTAGGTCGCTGGGTGGGGGTGGGGTGCGCTGTTGAGCCAGGAAGCGCTCGGCTTCCCGGAGGTTGTTTTGGGCGGTGGTAAAGTTGGGGTCAATTTGAAGAGATTTTTTGTATTCGGCAATGGCCCCTTGCAGGTCGCCTTGTTGTTGCAGAGCATAGCCGAGATTATTGTGAGCAAGGGTATGGGCACTCCATGGTCTTCCTTGTTTATTAGGTAAACTGAGTGCTTGATAATAAGCTTCTATGGCCTCTGTGGGTTTGTCTTGTTGTCTGAGGGCAATGCCCAGGTTGTTGTGAGCGCCTGCATCTTCGGGGTCAAGTTCCAGGGCGCGGCGATAGGACTGCACTGCCTCCGGGAGTTTCCCTTGGTCGTAGAGGGCAAGACCCAGGTTGTAGTGAGCGAGGGCATATTCGGGGTCAAGTTGAAGGGCGCGGCGATAGGACTGCACTGCCTCCGGGAGTTTCCCTTGGTCGGAGAGGGCAAGACCCAGGTTGTTGTGAGCGGCGGCATATTCGGGGTCAAGTTGAAGAGCGCGGCGATAGGACTGCACTGCCTCCGGGAGTTTCCCTTGGTCGGAGAGGGCAAGACCCAGGTTGTTGTGAGCGGCGGCATATTCGGGGTCAAGTTGAAGAGCGCGGCGATAGGACTGCACTGCCTCCGGGAGTTTCCCTTGGTCGTAGAGGGCAAGACCCAGGTTGTAGTGAGCGAGGGCATATTCGGGGTCAAGTTGAAGGGCGCGGCGATAGGACTGCACTGCCTCCGGGAGTTTCCCTTGGTTTCTGAGGGCAATGCCTAACCAGACATAAGCCACACTATCCGGTTTTTGATTAATAACCCTGCGCCAAATTAACTCGGCTTGGGCATAGTTGCCAGAGTTGTAGGCCGCTTCTCCTTGCTGCCGCAACTCGTCAATCGTTTGGGCAATGGTCGCTTGGGGAGTGACGACCACCGCGAGAGTTAACCAAAATGCCCAGAATTTGCGAAACACGGTATCAATTAACAATTAAAAATTAAAAATTAAAAATGGGGGTTGATACTTATTGTAGTGGATTTTTGCGGGTGGGGGGTTTTCATCCGTCCATCTCCCCACACCACCCATTATTACCGGAAATTTGGGTTTAGAGCAACGCCCTTCTAGGGCGGCTTTATATTTATCCGCAACAATGTGTGATAAAATAATGTCATGTTAATTAGAGAAGCCAAGCTACTAAACGGAACGGAGGCGCAATACTGCGCTCTCGACAATGCCATTCGTACCGCTCAATTCATTCGGAATAAGGCGGTTCGATACTGGATGGATAATCGAGGAGTGGGGAAAGCGGCTCTATACTCGCTATGTAAGGATCTAGCCAAAGAGTTCCCGTTTGCGGGTAAATTAAACTCGTCCGCTAGACAAGCTAGTGCCGAAAGAGCTTGGCGGGCTATCTCTAGTTTCTATAGTCGTTGCAAGAAAAAGGAAAAGCGTAAAGGGTATCCTAAGTTCACGAAACACTGTCGCTCGGTAGAGTACAAGGTTAGCGGGTGGAAGCTATCGGAGGATTGTAAGTCTATCAATTTCACCGACGGTTTCAATATCGGAATCTTATCTTTATATTGCAACGGTGAGACGAGGGAAGACCTATTCCGTCTCAAAATCAACCGCGTGAGAGGGGTTCGTAGAGCGGATGGATACTACGCGCAATTTTGTTTCGACGCTGATAGGAAAGAAGAGGGAACGTACACAGGTAACGTTGTCGGACTGGATTTAGGATTGAAGTATTTCACCAAAGATCAGAACGGGAATGAAGTTGTATACCCACAATACCTCCGTAAATCTGAAAAGCGATTGAAGAGACTACAGAAACGACTAAGTAAGAAATTCGTGAAAGGGAAGAAACCCCAATCGAATAATTACCATAAAGCTAGGAAACGACTCGGTAAACTCCACTTAAAGATCCAGAGACAGCGTAAAGATTGGGCTATCAAACAAGCCCGATGCGTGGTTCACTCTAACGATGTGATTGTCTACGAAGATCTGAAAGTGTCGAATCTAGTCAAGAATCATCACTTGGCTAAGTCGATATCCGACGCTGGTTGGTATCAATATACCCAATGGCTAGGCTACTACGGAAAAGTGTGGGATAAGGCGGTAGTTTCCGTCTCACCAAACTACACTTCTCAAGACTGTTCTAGTTGCGGTCATCGGGTGAAGAAGTCATTAAGTACCAGAACCCACTCCTGCCCGAAATGTAAGCTCGAAATTTGTCGTGATACCAACGCGGCGCTCAACATACTTAAGAAGGGTATGGGGATTCTCGGTATGGATTGGCAAAACGGTAGCGTAGGGCATACGCGATCCGCCTCGAAAGAGGGAAAGATCGGGGAGAAGACCGCCTCTACTGTCGATGGGAAACCTGAAACAGCAAGTGGACTTCAGTGAACCGAGAGTTAGAATCCCCGTCGCTTCAGCGCGGGGAGTATGTCAACAAACGCAACAGAATATAAAGAATAGTAGAGCAGCGATCCCACTTGTCATGGAATTGCTATAATCAAAGCATCAGGAATAAATCAAATGATTTCAAGTTAAAGAAAGGAGACAGTTATGAATATGTTTTCTGCTATAAACGACATCGTGATGTATATGTTTGATGCCATCGGCGAAATCTTCAGTCCCAATCACGATCAATATCCCAGTGTTGGCGTACAACCCTTTAACGGTGACTCTTTGTCCGAGTGGATGGAATTCTAATCTTGTTGGAAACCTTTTGAGAGAAACGCTTAAATTTTATGAATCTGTTGACCCTTCCCGGTAGTTTGTTCCCAAACAGGCTACCGGGTTTCTCATGGCACTACACTAAGCATTAAGACTTAGCAGAGATGGGTTGATCGTCAAAGAGATTTAAGGGGAAATGGCCAAAGGTTCCATTGAGTTGATCGTAGTCAGAAGATAAACAAGAAATTAAAACCCCTCGATAGTCTCCTGTATAGCTATCGTGATAATGGGCTAAGGTTTGGCCATTAAACTTAATATAAACCGGTTCAGCGATCGCCGGAAGTTGCACCAGATTAAAGGGAACCGGATAGCCCAAAGCGCTCAAATAATGGGCAAGAGCGGTAAACCCTTGTGTCCCCTCATCGGCACAAACCCCGAAATTATGATGATCGGCTAAACTCGCAACATGGATTAAGTGCGATCGCAGTTGCTCCCGTTGCTCTGGTATACTCAGATCCACAGACTCCGGCTTCACACTAAACACTTTCAGATACTGAAGGGCGGCTTGGGTTTCAAGACTCAAAGATAAGGACACAATGGGTAAGGATAATAGAACAGCAAGCCATATCATATCAATTAACAATTAACAATTAACAATATAATTAATTACAGTATGTCATTGCGAATGGAACGCAGTGGAATGAAGCAATCTCGATCATCTCCAAATCCTGGCGTTTCGGTTGTCACCGACATGAAAGCGAAGCTTGCGTGTTTCCGCTTCGCGGACATGAAAGCGAAGCTTGCGTGAAACGCGAAACGCGAAACGCGAAACGTAAAGCGCGAATGCTTCCATCCGGTCACAATGACAACTGTTTCAACGGATTTGATATTATTACTTAACTCATTAACATCTGCTGCGTGCAAGGAATCTCAATCGTAAATTCTGTCCCTTCTCCCAATTGAGATTCACAATAGAACTGTCCTTTATGCTTATCGACTACAATTTGATAACTAATAGACAATCCTAAACCCGTTCCTTTACCCACCGGTTTAGTGGTAAAAAACGGATCAAAAATACGATCTTGAGTTTGCGGATCAATGCCTGGCCCATTATCCTTAATTCTAATCTGAATTAATCCATCGTCACTCACTCTCGTAGCAATCGTAATTTCACCTTTGTGTTCAAGGCTAACCTTATCTTCTAAAACATCGATCGCATTAGCCAACACATTCATAAATACCTGATTTAACTGACTCGGATAACATTCTACCCTAGGCAGATTTCCATAGTCTTTAATGATTTCAATTTCAGGAAAATTTGGCTTATGCTTAATACGATGCTGTAAAATCATCAATGTACTTTCAATCCCTTCATGGATATCTACCTCTTTCATATCGGCTTCATCTAGCCGAGAAAACGTCCGTAAAGATTTGACAATATCCCGAATACGGATCGATCCTCCTTTCATCGAGTTCATCACTTTTTGCAAATCACTTGTGAGAAACTCTAGATCGATCTCCTCAATCACTGCTTGTACGGCTTCGGTAGGTTGAGGATAATCTTGTTGATACTGATCGATTAAATGAAGAAGATCTTGAATATATTCTTGGGCATAGCTAAGATTACCATAAACAAAATTGACCGGGTTATTAATCTCATGGGCAATCCCCGCAACCATTTGTCCTAAGCTAGACATCTTTTCATTGTGAATTAATTGTGATTGAGTTTTTTGTAGCTCCCCCAAAACCTGCTTTAAATGATCGTTGCTTTTCTCTAATTCATGGGTGCGATCGATTACTTTTCGCTCCATATTATAATAAGAGTTAGACAATTGTTCTGCCATCTGATTAAAGGTATTTGCTAAGGACTCAATTTCATCTCCAGTGTTAATATTTATTCGGTAATTTAGTCTACCCATACCCATTTGTTCAGCGCCATCTTTGAGTTGATATAAAGATTTAATAACTGGAAATATAATCCATTTTGATTGCCAAAAAACGACCAAAAAAAGCATACAGATTAACAAAGCCTGGAAAGCCCTGGTTTTTTGTTTGACCCGATCGGCATGATCTTGGGCTTTTTCATCCAGAGTTTGGGTATAATCCATTAAACTCTTTAAGGAAAAATGAATATCATTTGCAAAAAAGTTGATAGAGCGTAGATCTTGCTTTTGTTTAGATATTTCATCCTGGTTTTGCGTTAGCTGTTTGCTCAGTTGATGGAGTGTTTTTTGGCGATTAATTACTACTTCAATTTCCTTTGAATCAGGAAATTCTATCGCCAATTCATCTAAGGTCAGTAGAAATTTAGATCTAGCATTTTCATAGCGTCGCAGGTTTTCAGGTAATTGATCGAGAATCACAAAATCTTTAAGGGCAAAAATTTGTTCTTCTAACGTTGTTTGTAATTCTAGCATTGCTGACAGATATTCACGGCTACGTTCTCGACTTTGAGTAACCGATTTTTCTGCTTGATGAACGGTTAGGATACTGCCCCCCATACTGATAGCAATCGTGCTAATCACAATGATGGAAGAGGCAATGAATTTAGTGGCAATCTTCATAATCAGACCTAGTTATCTAATCCTAGGGTTTGTTGGATGCGACGAATGGGTTCGTAATCTTCATCTGCAACTGAAGTATAGCCAGAAGCTTGCTCTCCTCCCACTAATCCTAAACCAGATGGTGCTTCAATTAAAGCTTTTCGGACGCTCAGTTTGAATTCATCGGGTAGGGTAGAGCGGATGACTAGAGGAGAATTGGGTAATGGATCGGATTGCCAGAGGATAACATAGCGATCGCCAGCTAACTCTCCTGATGCTTTGGCTCTCTGGTATGTTGTTTCTTCAATAGCGATCGCGTCTACTTCTCCCTGAGCTAAGGCAGTCGCATTTTTATCATGGCTCCCCGAATAGGCGATCGCGGCAAAATCTTCTTCTGGATCAATCCCCATCTCTTGAAATTGGGCACTGGGTACTAAATAGCCAGAAGTTGAAGATTGACTGACAAAACCAAACCGTTTACCGCGCAAATCCTCTAACGTTGTAATCCCTTGGCTGGTATCTGCCACAATTACCCCAGTATACCAAGGCCGACCCGTAGACTGTTCAATATGGGTCACTAACGGCTCAATATCAGGATTTTGATCTTTAGCTTGGACGTAGGAAAAAGGGCCTAAATAAGCCATTTCTACCTGTTCTTCAACGATCAGTTGAATAGAAGTCTTATAATCTGGCGTGACTTCAAAATCAGTCGGAATACCTAAAGCTGTCTCTAAATAGGTTTCCAATTCTTGCAGTTCCTGCCGTTGGATTTCTGGAGCGCGATCAGGAATGACAGCGATTTTAAGTTCCTGGACTGCTGCTACAGAGGCATTGGAATTGCGATCGGCAGATTCTGTAAGATTGGGTGGAGAACAAGCCGCCGTTACTACAGATAAAGCGATCGCCCCAATTGCAGTAATATTAATCCGTTGCGATATAAAAAACATGGTCAAATAACCGAAAGACTATACTCTAATTTAAGAGTAAGAGTAGCACTCGGATAGAAACTGCTATAACGCAGGGAATTTGATCCATGAGAAAAAGATGGCGAACTTTTTCCCCATACCCTCACAACGATTAAAAGAGTGTGCCGGAAATCATGGCAGCTAAGAGCATGAAGCCAATGATTACATTTTGACCAAAAATTTGACCGTAGAGACTGGGGGAAACCTCCGGTTGTAGGAGATCGTAAACCTGTTTCGCCCAAAAAATCACCGCCAGGCTCCACCCTAACCAAAATGTCCAATGGAGGGCCATGATTTGGCTCTCTAGGGCTAATAAAAGGGCAGTTCCGGCAAAAAAGACTCCCACGGCGATGGGGGTGTTGTCGCCGAAAAATAGGGCGCTGGAGTTGACTCCGATGCGTTGGTCATCTTGGCGATCGGGCAGGGCATAGACGGTATCAAAACCGAGAGTCCAGAGGACAACTGCTCCCCAGAGTACCCAGGTGGCGGGTTCTAGGTTGGCGGTAATAGCGCTCCAGCAAATGAGGACGGCAAAGCCCCAGGCAATGGAGAGGACAAGCTGGGGCACGGGAAAGACTCGTTTGGCAGTGGGATAGAGGACAATGACGGGAACGGCAGCGACGCAGAGGAGGAAGCTAAACCGGTTGAGATATAGAGCTAAGAGGGCAGCACAGAATAGAGCTAAAATGGCGATCGCCACTCCCACCTGAACTGAGAGAGCGCGAGACGCTAGGGGACGGGTTTGGGTGCGTTCTACTTCTGGGTCAATATTGCGATCCCACAGGTCATTAATCACACAACCGGCCGCACTGGTGACGAATGTGCCGACAATAATCACACCGACCAGGGGCAGGGGGGGAGTTCCTTGGGCAGCCAGGAATACAGCCCATAGAGCCGGAACCATGAGAATAAACCGACCGGCGGGTTTATGCCAACGCAAGAGTTTAATGATACTGAGCCAGGTGGGATCGGTTTGGGGTGGGGATGGACTAACCATAGTGAATCAGTTGAGAGTAAACAGTGAAGAGTTCATCGTGATCCCAGTTTAAGATGCCGATTGCCAGAAGCCAAAGAAGGTAAAAGAATCCCCTTCGGTCAACGATCGCCCAAAGCACTCAGTAACCGTTGATTCTCAGCTTGGGAACGAACAGCGATACGGAAATAGCGATCGCCCAATTCCGGAAAACTCGTGCAGTCTCGGATCAGGATCTGGTGTTCTTTTAATAACCATTCCTGTAGCTCAGTGACGGATCGATCGACATTCACTAATAAGAAATTAGCAGCTCCTGGGTAAGGATTGAACCCTGGCAACGATCGCAACCCTTCTAAAAGATCCTCGCGGGTGGGGGGTAACCAGTCCCAGGTTTGCCGTTGAAAATCCCGATCGCCGATGGCTGCAATTCCGGCCACTTCTGCCAGGATATTCACTGGCCAAGGATCGCGCCAGTGTTCCCATTGTGCAATCCAGGCCGGATCGGCGATCGCATAACCCAGACGCAGACCCGGCAAACTATAAAACTTAGTGAGCGATCGCACAATCACCAGATGGGGATACTCTTGGATCAGAGGGATTAAACTTTGGTCTTCTGAGGGATCTAGAAAATCCATAAACGCCTCATCAATGACCACCCACTCAAATCGATCCAACAGGGGGAGAATCTCCTCCCGTCGCCATAATTTGCCCGTCGGATTATGGGGGTTATTGAGCAACACCCCCGATCCAGGATTAGGAGAGAGGGGAAGGGAAGAGGCTAACTTAGACCAATCTAGGGGATAGGGTTGGATGGGAACCCCAAATGCTTGCAGCGCTCGTGCATAGTCGCGAAACGCAGGAGTCAGCACATAGACCCTCTGGCATTCTCGCAACTGACGAGCGATCCAAGTCAATAATTCTGCGGCCCCATTCCCCGGCAAAATCATCTCTGGGGGAAGCTGATGAAACCGCCCCAGATGTTTCCGTAACTCGGAGTACCGGGGATCGGGGTACAGAGTAATCCGATTCAGGTGAGTGGTAATCGCGGCGATCGCCGATTGTGGAGGGCCCAAGGGATTAATACTCGCGGAAAAATCCAGCAGGCGATCGGGTGAACAGCCTGCGACTGAGGCTGCCCAAACCACATTTCCTCCATGAACCGGACGGTTTAAAGACACTGGCTCAACTTACATCCACTAAGGTCTTACTCGTCTTTCGGAGGAGCCACTTTTTCCTTAAACAGCTTACCCGCCGAAAACGCAGGCACTTTGGTGGCCGGGATTTCCATCTTATCTCCCGTTTTGGGATTACGTCCTTCCCGTGCTTTCCGCTCCCGCGACTCAAACGATCCAAAGCCAACCAAGGTCACTTTGTCGCCTTCAGAAACCGCTTCCATAATCGATTCGAGAGCGGCCGTCAAAACCGCATCCGCTTGTTTTTTGGTCACCGCAGCCTTTTCAGCCACCTTATCGACCAATTCACCTTTATTCATCTTGAATCTCCTTTGAGGATTAACCTGCTGAAACTCCCATTAATTCAGAGTTTCACTGGATTATTCTAATCGCTGTCCTCCCAATATGGATCGGTCAAACCTTTAATTTCTATGGATTTGAGGATTTTTTTCACAAATTATCCAAGAAATTGTATCACAGGATACTATTTTATCGGTTCTAGGGCATGAGGAGATGGAGAAATTACCCATTACGGATTACTGGGTTGATTTCGTGCGGATGGGAATGGCTACAGGTTGGTCGATCGCTTTACTCTGATAACTCGATGGGGGATATTGTTCAATGTGGCGGACAATGGCGATCGGCGATCGGGTACGGCAAGTAAAAAACTCTACGGCAACTTTGCCATCATCAAGCTTGCGAATTTTGGCAGATAAGTCTTTTAACTGGGTTTTCCATTGCCATTTGACTTGCTTGGGAGGGGAGTCAATCAGGCGGTGGTAACTCCAATCTCGATTTTCTTCTGCACAGACAAATTCATCGATTTCTCGCCGTAATAGGGCGGCTACCATAAAAGAGGGAGGAGTGCGATCGCCTTCAATGGCAGCCATAAAATGATCTAATGCACCTTGGGGACAGGGAGGATGCTCCGGATCTGAGCTATGGGCTAAGGCTTCTTCTAGGGTGGCGGTTGTACAATATTCTTCAGGTACAGCCCAGGTGATCCCAGTTCCCTGTTTCGGTTGATTGGGGTCACGATAGATATAGCTCACCCATCGGAGACCCGGTTTTAAGCCCAATCCGGGTAATTTTCGTAAGGGAGTAGCCGGATTAACCGCACTAATGAACCAGGGACCAGAAGGCGATCGCTCTATAATGTCCTCATCGTCCTCTGCTCCCCCTAAACTAAATAATCCCCCTAACTCATCCAAAGATTCAGGTTCTGGGAGATCGTCCGATTCATTAAACGATAGGGAACGAGGAAGATTTTCAGAGTTGGGAAGCACCAGTAGGCTGGTGAGATAGCTACGGATTTTTTGGATAGATGCCAGGGGAAGTTTTTGGATACTCATTAGAAAAAGAAGGAGCTAACAAGGGGCTGGATGCCCCTTGCCCAAGGCTGGGATTGCCCAAGGCTAGGATATTTTGAGTCACACCAATCGTTATCCTTCATACTCTGGCTTTTTCAGAGTTTCTGGGATATTGACTTTAGGCAGATCGTAGGGTTCATCCTGCTCCTTATCAGCCCAGGCATCCGGTTCTATTTCTGTATAAGGAGGTTCATAAGGAGCCTCTGAAATCTCTTCCTCCTCTAGTTCCGGAGGATCGACCCGATAGCTCGGTTCTCGATAGGGCAGATCCTCATCCCCATTATCTCCCCAGTTATCTTCCTCATAATTGGTCTCATACCGGGGTTCAGGTTGCTGGAACTGCCGCATGGGAGCCGGTTGGGGTTCTTCCCACTGATCCACATCCCAGGCTTCTTCCATCACTGGCTCCATCTCGCGGATGGGTTCTTCTGTTCGTAGGGGAGTGCCTGTCCCTAACTGATTTTCAGTTTTAATGGTTGGCATCACATAAGGTTCAGCTCCGTCTCTTTCCCAAGGCGCTTGAGAAATACCGAGCTTCTCCAGCACCCCCGTACTTAACTGCACCATCTGCTCTTCTGCACCTTCAAACACAATCAGGCGGTTGGGCCCACTGCTCACAATTTGGTCAATGGTGAGTTCATAGGTGCTGATCACCTGTTCGGGAATTAGGGGTAGGCCGACTGAGGCAATAATTAAGGAAGTGACGCGATAATCTTCGGTATCAAACCGATAGCCTCTGACCCGGCCGAGCATTTCCCCAGCTTCGGTAATCACTTCACTCCCAATGAGGCTGCTGTAAACTTCTACGTTGACATCTTCGATTACGTCATCATCATCAACAAGAATTACATCACCAACTTGGCGAATATTACTCAAGTACATATAGCGGGGAATTCCGGCGAGAACACCTGAGAGCAGATTATCTCGCAAACTTAGGGCAACAACTTCCCGCCGGTCAATATCAACCCACAGTTGGCTGATGACTCCCAAGCGTTTTCCACTACTTCGGGTGATCACTTGGGTTCCAAGAAAGTCAGAGCGTTGGCTAATTTTTTCCGATATCATTATTAGGGGACGAGTCCTCTTCTCTGGCGAAATATTTATTCTCTATTGTAATTGAGCTGACATCTTCCTTACCGGTCGGGTTTCCGTCAGCTTATGTTTTCGGGTTGAACTAAGAATAGCCCATCTTCGATTTTACTCTGTTCCATAGGAGGGAGCAAGGGGAAGATGGGCGGATGGGGACTGAGGAAGAACCCGGAGCTTAAGGTTCGGTTGGCTAAGGCTTGGTCTAAATGGCTTCTGAGGTGGGGACTTTACCAAAGATGCGGTCGGTAAATTTGACGTACCATGCACCGGCTTGAACTTGGATAATGTAAGCCATGGTAATGATCAGGGCAATTTCTGAGCCTTCTTGACCAAACACGGTCATGGCGATCGCCAGGGCAATGGACAGGTTACGCATGACTGTACCATAGACTAGGGCGATCGCATTGTCGCGATCGAATAAGGCTTTGCCAATCAACGTACTCAACAGAAAGTTAAATCCATAAATCGTCACCAAGGGAACTAACAAGGAGAGCAACATCGCCGGATTCTCTAAAATGGCCTGTGCTTTCAAGGACATGGCCACAAACACAATCCCTAAAACTCCCAAGGTAGAAAAAACGGGAAATTTTTGCTTTAAGTTTTTCTGATATTTGTCCATCCCAACCTGTTTAATCAACAGAAATTGGGTGATCTGACCTAAAATCATTGGCAAGAAGACAATAATGATGATTTGCTTAAAAATATTGGCCAGAGGAATTTCAATCACTGTCCCCATCAAAAATTTGGCATAGAAGGGCGTAGCAATGGAGCCAGCAATTAATCCAATTACTGTCATTTTAATGGCAGCATTAATATTGCCCTTAGCAAACCCTGTCCAGGAAATAGTCATGCCACTGGTGGGTAATAGGGAGGTTAGGAGTAAACCCAAGAGAATTAGGGGTTGATCGTTAAAGAACAGTTTCCCAACTCCAAAGGCAAAAAAGGGAATAATTGCAAAGTTAATAAGCTGGGTGACGATTTGAACTTTGTAGTCTCCTCCAGCGATCACTTTCTTGATTTGCAAGTTGATCATCATGGGATAAACCATCAAGAAAGTGAGGGGAATAATTAATGATTTGAGTCCTGATGGATCGGCCAGGAGTCCAAAGACAACCCCCAAGATCATAAAAATAGGAATTGACCAAGTTAAGTTTTTTTGTAAAAAAGATAAAATTTTCCACATAATTGATTCAAACAACAGTGACGCTAAGGAGTGAAGAATTCCCCCCAATTTTTATTTCATGCAATTGGGGAGACGGTGACCTAAATTGGAGGAAAGATTAGTCTTAGAGAGATGGGTGGTTTTGATGCGTGCAAGTTTAAATTCGGGAGCCACCCGTTTAATCCTCTGCTATGAGGTTAAGGCTGGGGCTTTCAGGTGAGAAATGACGGCTTGCATTTTCTGGCTGGCTTCTTCAGCCATGGCTTGGACATCGGGATGTTCAACGGCTTGGAGCATTCCCAAAGGGTTAACCGCAGAGACTTCAATCGCTCCTTGTCCCTTGTCTTGTACCACCACGTTACAAGGGAAGAGGGTTCCGGCTTTGTCATCGGCTTGGAGAGCGCGATGGGCAAGTTGGGGATGACATGCACCGAGAATGCGATAGGTATGGAACTCGATACCATGCTTGGCGAAAGCGTTTTGAACGTTGATTTCGGTCAAAATCCCAAATCCTTCTTGTTTCAGGGCCTCGGTGACTTGGGCGATCGCCTCATCCAGGGTCGTATTTAGAATAATACTAAAGTGATAGCTCATAATCCTCTGTCTTCTATGGCAATGGTCAGGGCGGTTAACTCGGTTATCCCTGTTGTCTTAACAATAGTATATAACTATTTGGTTGTCAAGCAGTATTAAGAGGCCCATGACTTATAGGGCACAAATTCGTAATTCTTATCATTTCCCCCTCTTTTCCCCAGAACGTCCACAGAGTTTCCACAAGTTCCCCCGATCTTTTCCACAATTTCTCCAGGATTTTACACAACCTTAACCTGACTAAACTCCCATCTAGCCCTATCATTAAGTCTCCCTTGGGGATTTCTCGATCCTGACGGGAACGGCAACGGACTGGAGTCAAATCATAAAGTTATGTAACAAAAAATGGGTTGAAAGTATGATTCTTTCGTTGATGTAACAAAAAATAATCGACTTTTTTAATAATTCGCAACATTGACAATACCGCCTATCCCTAGCACACAATAGAGCCACGAGGCATTATGCCAACATTCACTAAACCCAATCCTTGAGGGCTGCATATGCATACTACGACCGTGAGTATTCTGGCAGAAATACCTGAAGACCTCCACGAATCCATCCAATGCTATTTAGAAAATCATCCCGATTGGGATCAAGAGCGAGTATTTTCTGCGGCCTTGTCCCTATTTTTGCTGCAAAATGGAAATGGTCAGACTCCGGAGAGTCATCAATCGAGCTATCGGAAGGCAGCACGAGTGTATCTAGATGCTCTGTTTAATATCTCGGCTCTGCCCTAAAGGTCTGTACCTGTTGTTTATTTTCTGAAACATATAGGGATTATTTTGTAGGTGGGCATTGCCCACCCTACTGGACCGGCAAGCTTAAAATCATGGGTAAGCTATGTGCTACAATTTACTAATGGAATAAATTACAGCGATCGCGTTGCCCACAAAATTAAGCTTGCCAAGCCACTACTGGACCGGCAAGCTTAAAATCATGGGTAAGCTATGTGCTACAATTTACTAA
>NZ_JAQOSO010000081.1 GCF_030068505.1 Roseofilum capinflatum BLCC-M114 | reverse complement strand
GGGAAAAGTTCACTTTTCTTTTAAAGATTGCCCCGGACTTTGAAAACCCCCTGCTGATAAAGGGCTACATTAACCAACACCCATCTAGATCCAATCAAGTCCCTACCAGCGCCCAGTATTGGTAGAAATCCTCAAATCCGATCGCAACCGTAAATCCAGATCCGTATTCGGATCGATCACAAATACCTCACCCTTGTTGCGTCCCAAAAACACCCCAGTGAGCGCTCCTAAACCTGCACCCCCCAAAACCTCCTCCGTGGCGATCGCGCGATCGCCCGTTATCCCGGCTAAAATCGTGGCTGCACCTGCACCAATGGCTGCACCTCTGAGGATCGAAACCGCTCGCGAGCGGCCTAACCGCTCGGTTTCCGTAAACGTGCGTGAAACCGCATCGAACGGTAAACGAGTACCATTGACCAAAACCAACTCCTGTGCCACAAACCGAGTCCCTAGCGTACTTCCTGAAACCGGTTCCAACGCTCCCCTCACCTGCGATCCCTTGGGAATCAACAATTGTCCCTGACGAGAGGTAATATTATCCGCAATTGTCAATACCAACTCAAACATTTCATCCGGCGCAATCACCACCTTCTCGGCCTGATTGTAAACCACTGGTAACACCACTCCCTCTGGAATGACGACATCATTAGCATCCGGAAACAACTGACTCACTAAAGGAGAGGTTTGGGCAACCCCTGGAAGTACCCCCCCAGACAAATTCATCGTTAATAAACTGACTAAACTCAGACCTAAACCTATCGGAGAGTGGGCTGATTTTTCTCTAAAATTCATCCTATTCCCTTCATCCTTAACTAAAACAACATGACCCCCATGACCTCCTACCCGATCCTGAAGTTCCAGGATCGGGGTTAGAACCGTGAAAAATGGTTTTCCTATTACCTATTACCGCGCGAAGCGCTCTAACAGCATCTAATACAAAGCCGAAACTAACTTTTTCCGATACTCCTGAGTCAAAGGATGATTAGGACCCAAACCATCAAACAAGGCTAACATCCCCTTACGTCCAGCATCCTGCTGATAGGAGCGGTGCTGCTCTACAAAATAGAGTAACTTGTCGAGTGCCCCTTGATAATCCTGCTCTAATACCTGATGACAGGCTCGAACATATTCACGATCTAATTCGGTTTCCACGGGTAAACTCACTTGACGATGAAAATACAATAACCCTTTCATCGACTGCGCTCTAGAAAATGATTCTGGATCGTCCTTATCCACAGTCATCAGCATTTTCTCTGCCTGTTCAAATTGACCCAAATGGGTCAGAAATTCAGCCGCAACTAATACCAATCTAGGGTCTTGAGGATAGGTTTCAAACAACCGATCTAAAATCGCTTTGACTTGGGGATACTGCTTTTCGGCAATTAATGCCTTGATTTTCTTGAAATCTCGTTCTAAGGAAGATTGCAGATTAAATTTAGATAACATTTCCCGAATGTTTGCTTCCGGTAAAGCGCCTACAAAACCAGGAATGACCTCTCCCTGATGAACAACCCGAATATCGGGAACTCCTTCCACATGGTAGCGATTGGCCAACTCTGGATTTTGATCGATATCCACCTTCGCTAACGTAATCCCATATTCAACCGCCAGCTTCTCTAAAATTGGCTTAATGATTTGACAAGGGCCACACCAGGTGGCAAAAAAATCCAGTAATACGGGTTGTTGATAAGATGGCTCTAAGACTTCCGGGCTAAAATTTGCAGCATTAATCACAATCACTTGTTCCATGGGTTTATTCTCCTTGATTGTCGGTCATCGTGTCAGTTACTATTCTTCTCTTCATCTGTAACTCAAGTCCCTGAAATTGCCCGTCTCGTGCAAGGCTGTTTTATTGTAACAAAACAATAAGACAGTCCCTAAATGGATCTGCCCTCGCCGTTCTCCAAGAAACGTTATCCTAATAGAGTTGCCGTTTGCAGAGGATAAAACCATGGATTCTGAAAACCCCCGCGACACTAATCGCCGTCTGCGAGAACTCGAAGAACAACTCAATCGTTCCTATAACTCCACTTTTAGTTCTGGGTCAGTCAAAGGCCTATTGACAAAAATCCAAAATTGGTATCAAACCCTATCGAGTACCGGCAAACTGGTCGTTGCTGGAGTGGCAGTAGTTATTGGCTTTGGTTTTCTCAATCTCTTCCTGCGTTTGGTCACGACCTTAATCACCTTAGCGGTTTTAGGGGGAGCTTTATATTTAGGTTACAAATTCTTAATTGAGTCTGACCCCTCGCAAAATTAGGTTAAAGTTCAAAAAGCTTTGTCTAGGGGAAGACAGACCACAGGGAATACATTCAGGTCTTTCCCTGGTACAAGCATCCTTTTAGATTCATTCCCAGTTCAAGACTCGACCCTATGGCAAGTTCAACGGCCCCTAAAGAGAGTAACCCCAATCCCCCTTTCAAACTCCGTCGTCCTCCTTTATCCTTACGGCGGTTTAGTGCTTGGGTGGTGGAAGTATCAATGGTGGTCGTCAGTGCAGCCGTTCCCTATGGTTTGGGGGATTATGCCCAAGATCGAGGGACTCAAACCCCAGTTCCTCTCAATTCTATGGTCGCTACTGGCCAAGAGACGATCGCCAAAACCTTAGCCTTACCCATGAGCGATCGCCAAAACCCGGTTTCTCCCCTCACTAACTTGCTCTGGTCAGTGGCTTTTATTGCTCCGGTGGCTGTCGCTGGATGGCAACTCTATCTGCTGGGAACGACCGGCCAAACCTCCCCTAAACGCTGGTTAGGGGTGCGCGTCATCTCTTTTAATGGGGGGGTTCCCGGCTTAGGACGGGCCCTGGTTCGGGAGGCGATCGGGCGTTGGGGGCTGCCCATCGGCCTGGCCTATGCCATTTGGCGCTATAGCGGCGCTTTTCCCCAACTGGCCATTTTACTGGGCCTATCGGGTTTAATGCTCACCGTGGAAGTGTTTAGCGGCCTCTTTGACCGCTACTATCGCGCTTTCCATGACCGCATTGCGGGTACTTATCCCATCTCCGAACCCCTAACCCTCACCTATGGCAACCCTGGAGAAGACCCCCCCGGCGCTTTGGCCCTGACTCCTAAAACCGGGAAAGATGAACCCAGTTTATGGACTTGGATGCAAACCCATCCCGGTATTACCCTGGTGACGGCCATGGGTTTAGGCTTGGGTTCGGTACTGGTGACGTTTGTGGGAACCCAAATTTTTATTCAGTCCCAAACCACTGTCCGGGAAGGGGATGCTCAGGATAATCAACTCTTTTTAGAATTGGTGCAAAATCTCGATCGCTCGGTGGCTAAGTCCGACCAGACAGAGGCAATTTTGGCCTTGGGAACCCTCAAAGACCCCAAAGCCTATCAATTTTTGGTCGATTTATTAGTCCAAGAAACTGACGTTAGTTTAGTAGAGACCATTCAACAGGCCCTGTTTAGCATGGGGCCGGAGGCTCTCCCCTATTTGCAACGGGCTAATCTAGCTCTGCAAAAGGATATGGAAACCTTGAGTCCAGGAAGCAACTCAACCCAACAAAATATGATTCGCTTGCGCCTGCGAGCGACTAAACAGGCGATCGTCAAAATTCTGACGATCGATCGCCAACCACCGGAAAATTTGTCGTTAGCGCAAGTGGATTTAGGCAAAACTTCTGCCCCGGTTGCGTTTGTGGCAGTGATGGACAAAACTGACCTATCGGGGATTAATTTTCGCGGCGCAATTTTATCCCAAGCCAGCCTTAAATGGAGTCGATTTTATGGAGCAGGGGACGATCAGCGCTTGGGTACATTTGATGACCGTATTGCTGATTTAAGTGGTGCGGACTTAAAAGAAGCGGATTTAACGGGGGCACTATTATCTAATGTCATCATTCGTCGCACGAACTTAATTCGCGCCATCTTGAACAAAGCCAACTTAAATGAAGCCCGATTGACTGGCTCAAATTTCAGTAGCGCCCAACTGACTGGCGCGACGCTGCAATCTGCCTTCCTAGAAACCACCAGTTTTACCGGAGCTAACTTAAATGATACTAACTTTGCCTTTGCCAATTTACAAGGCTCACGCTTAGGACAAGTTCAAGCGATCTCCAGTGAATTTAAGTTAGCCAACCTCACGCAAACGACCTGGGAAAATGCTAATTTATCCCAAGCGAACTTTAGCAGTGCCCAATTGCAATCAGCCGATTTTACCCAAAGCCAATTAACTGGCGCAAATTTCAGTAATGCCCAGCTACAAGAGGCTAACTTTACGGGCGCAATTTTAGTGAATACGGATTTTCAAGGAGCCAAATTAGCGGGGGCTAACTTTGAAGGAGCTGTGTTTGAATCAGTGGTCAAACCGGAGACAAAAGACGACTTTGTAGAAAAACAATCTCCTGTAACGCCCTCTCAAGGATTTGCGGGAGTGGATTTTAGTGACGCGCAAAATATAGACCCAAAACAACTGACTTATCTGTGTTCCCAAGGAGCAATTCACCCGAATTGTTCTATGGAGAATTGAATGGGTATTGGCGGTTCCCCGGCCGATAAATGGCATCAGCCACCCGACACACCTCCACCATCTGCGGCAAATCGTGGACTCTCATCAAATCTGCACCCCCGGAAATGGCCGCACAACAGGCTGCTGCTGTGCCCCAAACCCGTTGTTTGGGGTCAGGTTGGTTTAAAATATGACCGATAAAACTTTTGCGCGATGGGCCAATTAACACCGGACAACCCAATTCGCGCAACCGGGGAATCTGGCGCAGAATCTCTAAATTTTGCTCATAGGTTTTGGCAAATCCGATGCCTGGATCGATGATTATTTCTTGGATTCCTGCCTTCAGAGCCTTCTGGATTTTCTCCTCTAAAACTGCCACAATTTCGCCGATTAAATCTTCATAGTCGGTCAACTGTTGCATGGTTTCTGGAGTTCCTCGCATATGCATCAAGATAATCGGGACTCCCAATTGAGCTACGGTTGCCAACATTTGCTCGTCAAAGTCTCCCCCGGAAATATCATTCACCCAATCCGCACCTGCCTCTACTGCCGCCGTTGCTATTTCGGATCGCATCGTATCAATAGAAACTGGGATTGTGCCATAGGGTTCCGGTAATTCTCTGAGGGTTTCAATGACTGGAATCACCCGATTGAGTTCTTCATCCAGGGAAATTTGGGGGCTACCGGGGCGGGTGGACTGACCGCCAATATCGAGGACATCTACCCCTTGATTGACTAAATATTGGGCGTGGGCGATCGCCGTTTCTAAACGATTAAACTCCCCGCCATCACTAAAACTATCTGGCGTAACATTCAACACTCCCATTACATAGGTTTGCTCTCCCCAATTCAAGGAGCGTCCCCGCACTATCCAAGCCATATTCTAGTCCCATAAAACCTAAAAACTGTAGGGGCGAACGGCCGTTCGCCCCTACGGCCTATTTCCTGTTGCCTATTCCCTATTTCCTAGGGCGAAGCGTTATAATTGGCAATTCGGGCAAACCCTTGTGCATCCAGACTTGCGCCACCAACGAGAACTCCATCAATTTCCGGTTGGGCCATAATCTCATCAATATTATCCGGTTTCACCGAGCCTCCATATTGAATCGGCACATCCTGGTTAGAAAGCTGAGAACGAATTAAACCAATCACCCGGTTGGCTTCCTGAGAATCACAAGTTTTCCCAGTTCCAATGGCCCAAATTGGCTCATAGGCAATCACCAGTTGACTTTGATCGATGCCGACTAAATCTTGATCCAACTGGGAAGTAATATGAGATTCCGTTTCCCCATTCACGCGCTGTTGCTCTGTTTCTCCCACACAGAGAATGGGGATTAGCCCATGTTTCTGAGCTGCTTTCAGGCGTAAATTTACGGTTTCATCGGTTTCACCAAAATATTCCCGGCGTTCGCTGTGGCCGATGACCACATACTGAACTGGGATCTCTGTCAGCATGGGCCCGGAAACTTCACCGGTATAAGCGCCCTGGTCTTCCCAGTGAACATTTTGAGCGCCCAGATCGACGCGAGTTCCCTTTAGTTTTTCTGCTAAAATCCCTAAATCGGTAAAGGGAACGCACAAAACGACAGTTCGTTCTGCGGGGGTTTGTTCCAATTGAGAGAGAAAGGCTTGCAAAAACTCTAGGCTCTGGGCCTGGGTTTTGTGCATTTTCCAGTTACCTGCTAAAACTATCTTTCGCACTGATGATGTAATCCTCAGACTAAGCAATATTCATAAGCTCAAAGGAGCATCGTACCTTTTTTTGGGCGCTTTCTGCAATGGTTCCTGGGGCGATCGCTAATTTTGTCTAGAATTGTAAAAGAATTAGATTCTGGGAGACACACAACCACTATGGCAAAAGTTGAAATTTACACCTGGAGTACCTGCCCCTTTTGTCTGCGAGCCAAAGCCTTATTAGACCGTAAAGGGGCTGACTATATTGAATATTGTATCGATGGAGACGAAGACGCACGGGATGAAATGGTAGAGCGCACGGGCGGCCCGCGATCGCTCCCTCAAATTTTTGTTGACGATCGATATGTGGGCGACTGTAGCGGTATTTATGACCTTGATTCTCAGGGTAAACTCGACCCCATTTTAGCTCTGTAAAGTCAAGGACAAACATCTTGCTCGCTGCCTTTTTCTAGGGAGCAAGATGCTCGCATTCCTGTTGGGGCGGAGTTTGGGAATCGGAAAAACCTTGGTATGATCGAAGGTTGGGTGATTAAGGATAGAGAACTATGAAACAGGGACAGAAAACTCGCGTGGGGGTGATTGGGGGAGGACAGTTAGCCTGGATGATGGCTCTAGAAGCCCAACCCTTGGGGATTGAATTCATCGTACAAACGCCTGAATCGAGCGATCCGGCAGTCTCTAGAGCCTCGGAGGTCATTTTTGGGGCGATCGCCGATGCTGCTACTACAGAGCAATTGGCCCAACGCTGTGAGGTGATTACGTTTGAAAATGAGTTTATCGATCTAGAGGCGCTCTCTTCACTAGAGCAGTCTGGGATCTGTTTTCGTCCCCGTTTATCTGCCCTCAAACCGTTATTAGATAAATACGATCAGCGCTGTTTTCTGCAAAATTTAGGCATTCCGGTTCCCTGGTTTAAAAGTGTAGATTGGTATCATTTACCGGAAAATTTGTCTTTTCCGGTGGTTTTGAAGACCCGAAGACAGGGGTATGATGGTCAAGGAACTTTGATCTTAAAAGATCGAGACCAGTTAAATCAAGCGGCAAAAACCTTTGCTGATGTTCCCGTTTTATTAGAAGACTTTGTACCCTTCGAGCGAGAATTGGCGGTGATGGCAGCTCGCTTTTCTTCTGGGGAGGTGGTGGTGTATCCGGTGGTGGAAACCCAACAGATTAATCAGGTTTGTCGGTGGGTGTTGGTTCCGGCTGAAGTGGGGGAAACTGTGCAACAAAAAATTGAGGAAATGGCTCGGACGTTACTCAATCAGTTAGAGGTAATTGGAATTTTTGGGATTGAGTTTTTCTTAACGGCTGACCAGCAAGTTTTAGTGAATGAAATTGCCCCGCGTACCCATAATTCCGGTCATTTTAGCTTAGATGCTTGCCAAACTTCCCAGTTTGCCCAACATCTGCGATCAGTGGCAGATTTACCAGTGGGCGATCCGAGTTTGCAGTGCGGGGGAGCGGTGATGGTGAATTTATTGGGGTATGAAACTTCAGAGAGCGAGTATTTAGAGCAACGGGAGGCATTAGCCCAAATTCCTGGCAGTCATGTCCATTGGTATGCCAAGCCTGAAGTCAGACCGGGACGCAAGCTAGGCCATGTTACGGTCTGTACAGATACCACAAAACGGGAGGAGTTGGTGGCGATCGCCCAAAAAATAGAATCGATGTGGTATCCGAGATAAAAATCTCTAATCCCCCCTAGCCCCAAACAGGAATTTGGCTTAGAATACGAATCAAGATAGGCTGCGGCGTTGGTGACTGCCAATAACGTTTTATGATCTATGCTTGACTTATAAGGGAACTGAAAGCGATCCTAGCGGCAGTAAACCGAGCCAGCACTCGGAAACGGAAGCGGGGACTTCAGTACCCACCTGGTAACCCCAGGTCAAAAGCTGAGGCAAGACGGCGTTGCGGTCTATCTCATCAGGGAATGGGGAATAGGGAATAGGGAATGGGGAATAGGGAATAGGGAATGGGGAATGGGGAATAGGGAATAGGGAATGGGGAATAAATTCGCTGCAAGGTACTTTAGTAATGATAAGATTAAGGACGCGCCAGAAATGGGCGCGTTTGTGTTTTTTTGTGCCGCAGATCAGGGCATCCTGGGGCGGTTGAGTTCTGTGATTCTGAGCCGAAACTGATATGACGAAAACTTTTACTGTTGAAATTAACCACCAAGGGACAATTGAGACCATTGAAGTTCCTGAAGACCGGAAAATTCTAGAGGTAGCCAATGAAAAGGGTCTAGATTTACCTCAGTCTTGTTTAGCGGGAGTGTGTGAAACCTGTGCCGCATTACTGACAGAAGGGACGGTGCGCTATGGTGATGATAATGATGCCATGGGCTTGAGTCCGGAATTGCGGGAAAAAGGATATGCCCTGCTCTGTTCTGCTTATCCTCAATCGAATATTAAATTAGAGACTGAAAAAGAGGATGAGGTCTATGATGCACAGTTTGGGAAATAGGAAATTCTGAACTCGTGCTATAGAATTTTTAATGAAATGTAAACTGGAAATGCCCTCTCCCTATATCCCTCTCCCACGGGAGAGGGACTTTTCCCCCCTTCTCCCTTCGACTTCGCTCCCTTCGACTTCGCTCCCTTCGACTTCGCTCAGGGCAAGCAGGGCAAGCAGGGCAGCGCCTGTGGGAGAAGGGGACGGGGGATGAGGGCAAGATCTGGTCTGTTTACCAAGAGAATAAAGACATGACGACTCACTTTATTACGGCCGAAATTGATTTACAAGCTACGCCGAACCAATTGCATCAAGAGATTGAAACGGAACTGGAAAAGCGGGGGGAACCCTTGCGTTGGGCGGTGACTGCTGTGGATGAAGAGCAGCAAAAGGCGACGGTAGAAGCGGTGGTGATCGAACAAGCGTGAACCGCCCCTATACTGTTGTCCTGATCGTCCCCACGGGTATTGGTGCAGCCATTGGGGGTTATGCGGGGGATGCCCTGCCGGTAGCAAAGGCGATCGCCTCTATTAGCGATCGCCTAATTTCCCATCCCAATGTTCTCAATGGCGCATCCCTCTACTGGAATATTCCTAACAGCTTGTACGTGGAAGGCTATGCCCTAGACCGGTTTGCCAGTCAACACTGGGGACTGCGCCCAGTACAGGGTAACCGGATTGGGTTGATTTTAGATCGGGCGATCGAGCCAGACTTACGCACTCGTCATCTACAAGTAGCCGATGCAGCACGGGCAACCCTGGGATTAAAGATTACCGGCTATGTGATGACGGACGCGCCCTTAGAGGTGAGCTTAAGCCAGGGCAAAAGTCACGCCAGTTCGGGAACCCTGGGCAACCCAGATAGCTTGCTCAGAGCGGCTGAAAAACTGAAAGATGAACAGGGTGCAGAGGCGATCGCCGTAGTCGCTCGGTTTCCCGACGATACCGAAAGCGAAGCCCTGCAAAACTATAGACAAGGGCAAGGAGTAGACCCCATTGCCGGCCTAGAAGCCATTATCTCCCATCTGGTCGTTCGCACCTTGGGCATCCCCTGCGCCCATGCTCCAGCTCTCCAACCCCTACCCCTTAACCCCCAGCTCTCCCCCCGTTCTGCCGCCGAAGAACTGGGATATACCTTTTTGCCCTGCGTTTTAGTCGGCTTAAGTCGCGCCCCCCAACTGCTCACCCCCCTAGCCCCCTATCGCCCTCAACCGACTGATATTTGGGCCGATCAGGTAGATGCGGCAGTGATTCCGGCAACCGCCTGTGGAGGGAGTGCTATCTTAAAGTTAAGTCAAACCCAGACTTGCATTATTGCTGTTGATGAGAATACCACCGAGATGCGATCGCCTCCAGAACCACTCAAAATCCCAGTAGTGCGAGTAAACTCGTATTTAGAAGCCCTTGGAGTCTTAGTTGCCCATCGGTCTGGGGTAAGCCTAGAATCGCTTCAACCTCACCTATTACCTTTATAGAGAAAGGGGTAAGCCACCCCAAAATTGACCTTTCTTCACCTAAACGCTTGTGAGTGACCAACATAATCTCGACTTAGAACCGATGACCCGATCGCAGATTCTCATCGCCATGGGAGTAACTGCTGTGATTCTGCTGATTGTCGCCAAAGTGTGGTTAGCGATCAGTCCCACTGACCATCTTCGCGCCCAATGGCAACTCGATAAACTGGCGATCGGAGCCGTTCTTGGCCTAGGAATTACCGCCGCTAGTGCCCTAGTTTATCGCCTCTGGCCCGCCTATCGCCAAAGCGCCGACGTTTATCTCGGCCTTGTCCTTAATCCCTTGACCTATCCCGATATCCTCTGGTTAGGACTCCTACCCGGCCTCAGCGAAGAATTCCTCTTTCGAGGGGTGATGCTCCCTGCTCTAGGATTTAACTTTACTGGTTTGATTTTATCAAGCCTGTGTTTTGGTGTTTTACACTTAAGTGGGAATAACCAATGGCCCTATGTCATTTGGGCAACCTTAGTCGGACTAGCCCTAGGATATAGTGCTTTAGCCACGGGTAACTTGTTGGTTCCGATTTTAGCCCATATTCTCACGAATCTAGTCTCTAGTTTCACCTGGAAAATGGGCAATCCATCTAACTTAAGTGCTTAATCTTCAACTCACTCCGGCTTTTTGCATTCAGCTAGGAGGTTCAGGTGAGACCACCGCAATATCATTTTCATCAGATTAGGGTAGCTCTAACCGCCTTCGGTGTATGGAGTTGCTTCCTCTTGTTTGGCTTGGTATTTACGCCTTTAGAAGGTTTTAGCAGTCTCAGGTTACAGGAAATTTATCCCTTAATTAGCATTCTCTTGGCTCTGATGCTCGTCTCCTATTGGGGAGGGTTCAACGTCGGGTTAGGGAGTGCCCTGTTGGTGAATGCGATCCTGGTCTATCATGGCTTTATCCCTGGCGATCGCCCCTTTTTCCCCCATACCCCTTTAGAATTGGGTTTGTCTGGATTCTTGATGTTTAGTATTGCCCTATTAATCGGCCATACCCAAGATCGCAACAAAATCCTGATCCAGAAGCTAAAAAACACCCAAAATTCCTTAGATAAAAGTTTAGATCGACTGACGAGTTTTAATCTTTTACTGCAAGAACTGCTGAGGGAAAGCCATGTTTACTATCAATCCTTAGCGGATGTTTTACCCCAAATGATTTATCGGGTCGATTGCGAAGGCAAGTTAACCTTTGCGAATCAAGCCTTTTTAAGCCTGATTAGCAAAAACTGGTCAGAAGTCATAGGTCAATCCTTAGATCAAATTTATCCTCTAGAGTTAGCCCAAAAAATGATGGGCGAAGATCGATGGGTTCAGGAAACGGGAAATGTCTTAGATCGGGTTGATTACCAGTCTTTTTTGCCTAGCGATCGCCCCCGCTATTTTCATGCGATCAAAACCCCCATCTATAATGCCCACGGAGACATTATTGGCACTCAATCCGTGAGTTTGGATATTACTGAGCGTGAAACCATTTTAGAAGCCCTACAAAAGAGCCAAAAGCGTTATGAACTAGCAACTCAAGCCGGAAGAGTTGGGATTTGGGAATGGGATTTACTGGAAAATAAACTTAAGCTAGATGGCAGTTTACAAAAATTATTAGGATATGATAAAGAAGAAAATAATACCCATTTAGAAGACTGGTCAGAACGGATCTATAGTGAAGACAAAAGAAGCCTATTTAAGCAAGTTAATCGAGCCGTTAAAGGAGAAATTGAAAACTATGAGATCACCCAAAGATTAGTCCATAAAAATGGTCAAATTTGCTGGTTTTTGCTGCGAGGTACGGTACAAAAAGATGAGCAAAACCAAAGAGTACGCTTAATGGGGACAGGAACAGACATTACCGAACTGAAAGAAACTGAAGCCGCATTAATCAAAGCAGAGAAAAAATATCACAGTATTTTTGAGAATGCCATTGAAGGAATTTTTCAAACCACGTTAGAAGGTGAAATCATTAGTGTTAATCCTGCCTTTGCTAAAATTTTAGGCTATGACTGTGCCGAATCTCTGATGGAAACGGTTGATAATGTGCAAACCCAACTCTATGTTCATCCACCTCAGCGAGATGATTTGATTGCCTTGATTGAGAAGAACGGAGAAATTTTAGGATTTGAATATCAAGTTTATCGCTCGGATGGCAGCCAAATCTGGATTTCTGAAAATTGTCATTCCGTGCGAGATCCTGAAGGTTATTTATTATATTTAGAAGGAACCATTGAAGATATTACTGAGCGCAAGAAAGCTCAAGATATTTTAGAACATCATGCCTTTCATGACCCCTTAACTGGCTTGTTTAATCGTTCTGCATTAATGGAGAAAATTGAAAGCTGTTTAAGTCAAGTGCGCGAACAACCGGGGCGTTTTTTCACTGTCTTAATGATCGATCTGAATCGCTTTAAGATTATTAATGATAGTTTGGGGCACTTTGTGGGCGATCAACTGTTGATTAGTGTGGCCAGACGCTTAGAAAGCTATATCGCTAATTGTGGTATTGTGGCTCGCTTAAATGGGGATGATTTTGCTGTGCTAATTCCAGACATCCAGAATTATGATGAAATTATGGACTTAGCCGATTGTATGGAAGAAGCTTTTATTAATGAGCCGTTTTGGGTACAAGGTCATGAAGTATTTATGAGCGCGAGTATCGGGATTGTTTTATCTCATCATGCGTCTACGGGGTTGGTGTATGAAGATGCTGAACAGTTACTCAAAGATGCAGATACAGCCATTTATCATGCTAAACGCAAGGGTAAAAATCATCATCAATTGTTTGATAGTACCATGCGCCCGGTGGATGAGTGTCAGTTTCAATTAGAGATGGATTTACGCCGGGCGATCGATCGCCAGGAATTTTGTTTATACTATCAACCGATTGTTTCTTTACATACGGGAACCATTACTGGCTTTGAGGCTTTGGTACGTTGGAAAACTGAGGAAAATCGGGTGATTAGTCCCGGTAAGTTTATTCCTTTGGCGGAGGTAACGGGTTTAATTGTCACCATAGGAGAATGGGTGATTGAGGAAGCCTGTAGGCAAATTAGGGAGTGGCAAACGGATGGGTTATGGTTAGATTCGCTCTATGTGAATGTGAATGTGGCTGGTCGTCAGTTTTCTCAAGCGGGGTTAGTTGAAAGGATTTATCAATCGTTGCAATGCTATGGTTTGTCGCCAGAGTCGTTTCAAGTGGAAATTACGGAAGGGTTGATGATGGAGCAGATGGAATCGGTGATCGATCAATTGCGCCAACTGCAAGCGTTAGGGGTGCATCTTTGTATTGATGATTTTGGGACGGGTCATTCGAGTTTAAGTCGCCTCCAGTTGTTTCCGATTAATACCCTGAAAATCGATCAGTCGTTTATTCCTTTGAAGACTGAGGTGGAGAAGGATTGGGAGTTGGTGAAGTCGATTGTGAATTTGGGCCATAGTTTGTCGATGCGAGTGGTGGCTGAGGGGGTGGAAACGATGGAACAACAGCAGAAGTTGCAGGAGTTGGGGTGTGATTATGGGCAAGGATATTGGTTTGCGAAACCTTTGGAACAGGAGGCGGTGAGGGAGTTGTTACGGCAAAATCCGGTTTGGTAGGCGTGATGCGCTACGCGCTAGGGAATGGGGAATGGGGAATGGGGAATAGGGAATAGGGAATAGGGAATAGGGAATGGATGAGGGTAACCGTGTCATATCAAGTCTGTTGGATCAGTTATAGGTAAGTCATTGCGAATGGAACGAAGTGGAATGAAGCAATCTCTTTCTCCTCGCTAGTATTAGCGTTTCTGCTTCGCGGACATAAAAGCGAAGCTTGCGTGAAACGCGAATGCTTCCCTAGAGCCAACGGTTCTCAACCGATACCCATTTTAAATTTTTAATTGATACAGCAGTTTTCGCTGTTATGAGGTACATTAATGACTGTTTTGAACGATCGCTAAAATGGCTCAAAGTGCTACCCAGTCTGCTGTTTGTTCCCCCCATTCCCCCATCACAGCGCAAAGCGCTGTATTAGGACTTGAGGAAGGTTCTGACTTGCTTGAGGATGCGTTCACAGGCGTGGCCGTCTCCGAAGGGGTTGATGGCGGTTGCCATGCGTTGATAGAGGTCGGGTTGCAAGAGGAGTTCGGAGGCTGCGTTAAGGATAGCGTGGGATTCTGTGCCGATTAAGCGGGCGGTTCCGGCGGCGATCGCCTCTGGACGCTCTGTGGTCTCCCTTAGCACTAATACGGGTTTGCCTAATGAGGGGGCTTCTTCCTGAAGTCCGCCAGAGTCGGTTAAGACAAAATGACAGGCGGCGATCGCCCCGACTAATTGACCATAATCTAAGGGTTCGGTTAAAAAGATGCGATCGTGGTTGCCCAGCATTCGCTGTAGGGGTTCGCGCACCGTGGGATTGCGGTGTAGGGGCAACACCAGGGCAGTATCGGGAAATTGGGCTAAAATTTGTAAAAATCCGGTGGCGATCGCCTCTAACGGCTCTCCCCAATTTTCCCGCCGATGCACCGTCGCCAATAACACCCGATATTGAGACCAATCTAACCCTGGAATTTCACACCCCTTCTGAGATTGAGCCACCCACAAAAGGGCATCAATGACTGTATTTCCCGTTTGGTGAATCTCTCCCACCACCCCAGAGCGGTGTAAGTTTTCCACCGCTAATGCTGTGGGGGCAAAATGTAAACTGGCCAATTGAGAAATTAACCGTCGATTGGCCTCCTCTGGATAGGGATTCCACAGCCGATCCGTGCGTAATCCAGCCTCCACATGGGCAATGGGAATTTTTTGGTAAAATGCCGCTAAGGTGGCTGCAAAGGCCGTAGTCGTATCCCCTTGCACAATGACCAAATCTAACCCCAAGTCAGCAAACAGAGCCTCTAACCCTTGCAAACTGCGACAAGTAATATCCGTGAGCGTCTGTTTGGGCTGCATAATCTCCAAATTATGGTCAGCCTCTAGCCCAAACAAATCCATCACTTGGGCCACCATCTCTTGATGTTGACCCGTTAAAATCACTTGAGTCTCAAACTCTGGAGCCGATCGAAACTGCGCGATCGCAGGCGCTAACTTAATGGCCTCTGGACGAGTGCCCACAATAATCCCAATCCGCCAAATTTTAGACATATTTTATACAAACACAAACAAAAAAAAGGGAGTAAAATAAAAATTGGCTGGTCTCCCTTGTCCAGTTAGATAAGATGACATACCCATCCATCAGTTTGGGCCGGCCCATGAGGACGTTAAACCTAAAAATAAAGAGTACAATAAGTCCAACAGTGTGCGATTCGTTCCCGCCAAAAGTAAAAGGAAACCCCTAAAACGTAGG
>NZ_JAQOSO010000080.1 GCF_030068505.1 Roseofilum capinflatum BLCC-M114 | reverse complement strand
ATTTTGCTTTTGTTGTGGTATAATTTGTGAAAATGAAAACCCCCTGCTTACCAAGCAGGGCAGGGGGGATCGCCCCTAGTCTCCCCACTACTGATCCCCCTCTAACTCCCCCTTACCAAGGGGGAGAACCCGCCACACCCCCCTCGCCTCGCAGGAGAGGGGGGCAGGGGGGAGAGGTCACCCTCTGGACATCCTCTAAAGAAGACCTCCATAACCTGATTGAGTGGGGAGAAGACTATTACACTGACTACTTCATCAACCGCCCCCAATGGCAAAACAACCTATCCCAACGCCTAGAAACCCTGTCAGGTATTCTCCATCTCGATGAAATCCTGCACAACCTGCGGAAAAACTTCCCCACCTGCGAGAAACTGATCCTCATTCCTCACGTTTTCCTGCACCTGTTTCCCATACATGCCTTGCCGGTTACCCCGCAACCGTCTGTAAGGGCGGGTTCACCAGCCCTTACGCCAACCCCCCCAGATCTCGGTGAACCCGCCCCCACACCAACCCATCCCCCCTCGCCCTCTGGGAGAGGGGACGGGGGAGAGGGCAAACCCCTACAAGACCTCTTTGCCCAAGGCGTAACCTACGCCCCCAACTGCCAACTGCTGCAACAAGCGCAAAATCGCCCGCGCCCCAACTTTAACCACCTCTTCGCCATCCAAAACCCCACCAACGACCTGCTCTTTGCCGATGTAGAAGTAGAAACCATCAGCCAAAGCTTCCACCAAACCACCATTCTCCCAAGAGAAACCGCCACCAAAGAAACCCTACTCAACCAAAACTTCAGCAATATCCACCATCTCTACTTCTCCTGTCACGGTGGATTTAACGCCACCTCTCCCCTAGACTCTGGACTCCTACTCGCCAACCATGAAATCCTCACCCTAGCCGAGATTATCAGCACCTTCAACCTCAGCCAATGCAGCCTCGTCACCCTCTCCGCGTGCGAAACCGGCCAAGTTGCCCTCGATACCACTGACGAATATATCAGCCTCTCTAGCGGTTTCCTCCTTGCCGGAAGTCCCAGCATCATCGCCAGCCAATGGTCAGTCAATCAAGTCTCCACCGCCCTGGTACTGATTAAAACCTACGAACTCCTGGAACAGCACCCCGGCCAACTCGCCATCAGCCTCAAAGCCGCCCAAAACTGGCTCCGAACCACCACAGTACAAGGCTTTCACCAGTGGACACAAACCTCAACCCTATTGAATAAAGCTCCCCTATGGCAGACTATCTTGCAAGCTATTTTTCAAGAAATGGGCGAAAATAAAGACAATGAGAAGGATAGCGGATGGCATAGCCAACCCTATCGCTCGCCCTTTCACTGGGCTGGATTCTGCATCGTCGGAGAAGGAGAACAAAACATGGCCACCCCGGCTGAAAAAATTCAAGTATTTAGGGATTTAATTGAAAACAATCCCGATTTATTTACGGACTACTGGCAGAACCTCACCGAACTGCAAGCGCAACTCACCAACAGCGATGAAACCGATGCCGAAATGGTAGAGGCTTGGTTAAAAGACCCTAACCGAGCATCAGTCTATAAAAATTATCTGGTGAAACTGATGCAAGCTGCAAAAGGGGACAAAGGCATCGGTCACAGCAAAGCCAAAGCGAAACAAACCAGCCCTTCTCTGAAAGTGACTATCGAAAATGCCGCTAAAAACAATACTAAGTTACCTGCGGCTGAAGAGTCCCCTTCTGAAGAGACCCCGTTTACTCCAGAATCGTGAAAATCTTCACCGTAACGCTCTACGCTTTCCACATCTACCAAACCCTAAGCGATGACCCACAAGAGGTTAGCCAGGACGCTCAAGATCTCTGGAATAGCTTAGTGGATGCTGGGCAATTTCTTCCCTTTGAAGAACTCAAAACTATAAAATCTCAACTGATTTGTTACTACCCAGATAAAGACGGAGAATTTCATTATAACTCCAAAGAAGAAAACCGCCTAGAAAAGGAATGGTTAACCCATCATCAAGACGCAATTAATCTAACCGCTATTCCCACTCTTTCCGGAGAAATGAGCGGAGAGATACAACCCTTTCGCCTCTACGATACTTATTGCGTAGATTTAACCTTATCTCCAGAAAAACCCGATGCAGAATTTGAACCCCAAGATATTGCCCGGTTTAAGCCGTCTGTTTTATTAAACACAATTCAAGCCAATTTACACAAAATTATTGTCATTCATGTAGAACAGCGCCCTTGGAAAAAACCAAACCTAGAACAAGCAAAAGAATGGGTGAATGCGTTCTGTGAAAAAGCTGAGGCTGGTACTCCTGAATACTTAGACGAAATTAAATTATTTAATTGTCCCGCCTTTCTGTTTAAAATTACTGGTGCAACTTTGATCATTTTTTTAAGTAAACCTGACCAACTAGATCACCAACAAGCCGATGATAATTATAGCTGGCTCCGGGAGTTATTTTGGACACAAGCCAAGATTGAATGGAGTTATGCCAATGCCAAAGAAGCCTATAAAGATGCCCGCCATATCTACAACAAGCTAGAGAAAAAAGTTAAGGACTTTTACAGTCTGATTAGTCAAAAGCCAGAAGAGCGCTTAACCAACTTAGATAATTTATTAAAAAATCTCCCCCAAAACCTCCTAGACTATAGCTGCTGTCTGCGAGACTTGAAAGCCCAATATTCTACGATTAAAATCAATCACGAAAACTTCCAAACCTACTTAACCCAGCTCCTAGACTCCGGAAATAAACTCGAAATCTGGTCAAAACTAGCCAAAGAAACCTATCCCCGTTACCTAGCACAAACCCAAGGCTACATTGAATCTATTGAACCGGGAAAAGAGTTATTTACCGATTTAATTAATACCATTCGCGCTACCGCAGAAGTGGAGCAAGCGAAGAATGAAAAAGAGCTACAAGACTATATTCAAGCCCTGGGCTTTGGCATCGGTGCAGGAGCAATTTTAGCCTCGGCATCTGGTTCAATTACGCAAAATTGGACTTGGCCGAATGGGCAAAAAATAGAGAGTCCCATTCCACTGCCCCATCCCTTCTTAATCGGCTTTTTTGGGAGTTTGCTGGTTGCGGTGGTGGTCTTCGATCGCGAAAAACATTCCCTCAAGCAGAAGCGATCCGGTCAAAAATAGAACTGGCTCGCCAGCGTGTGGCAGAGGTGCTTGCTCAAGGAACAACGCCACCGAAACCGTAACAAATCAGACTCGACAGAATGAAAAGGGGCGATCGCCGCTTAGAAGCCAATTCTGACTCATAGATGGAGCTAGAATAGGGGAGAAGGCGATCGCCTATATTGTTTAGATAATTATACTTTCTCTTCCATCCGTGACACTCAAAGAACAACTTCTGCAAACCATTGAAACCTTACCGGATGAATTACTCGAAAAAACCCTGAAATTCGTCCAAACCCTTCAATATCCCATTCACAAAACGTCAGGAATTTGTGGCGGTGCAGCGCGAATTCGCGATACCCGAATTCCCGTCTGGACAATTATTGCCTACCAACAGCAAGGCGCATCGGATTCAGAGTTACTGTACAACTACCCAGGACTAACACTTGAAGATATCCAAGCTGCACTCAACTATTACGAACTCAACCGAGAAGAAATTGATCGTGCTATTGCTGATTGTGAGTAAATGCTAAAGTTCTATTCTAATGAAAATTTCCCACTGGCAATGGTCGATCTGATGCGAGGGATGAGTTATGATGTGTTGACCTCTTACGAAGCTGGACAAGCCAATCGAAAAATTCCAGACAATGTGGTATTGGAGTATGCGACCTGTGCCGGTCGAATCGTTATTACTGAAAATCGTCAAGACTTTCTCAACCTCCACTCTACAACCTCAAACCATGCAGGGATTGTTATTTGCAAAGCCGATCGAGACTATGCAGGAAAAGTGCAGGTACTCCATGATTTTTTCACTCAAGATGCACGACCGATGGCCAATCGTCTTCTTCGGGTGATGAAACAGAATACGAAAGGGAGTCAACCGGCATTTATTGTTCAGGAATATTCAAAACTTTCTCCAGAATAGTTTTGCCCTTCGTCAACCTAGGGGAGTGGGGAAGAAACTCCGGACACAGGTACTCTCTAGACGCAGAGATGGGGAGGAGACATTTTATAATGGTTTATTATGGTTGACTTGAGTCAAATCGGACAATCATCAAAAATAAACTGTTAGCATGAACAGCTAAGGGAACGGGGTCGTTGAGTTCTCCGTCTACAACTCCCCAGTTTCGTCATCAATACAACCCGGAGTAATCGATTCAATGTGTGGAATTGTTGGCTACATTGGTACTCAAGAAGCTAAAGATATTCTTCTTTCTGGATTAGAGAAGCTGGAATATCGAGGTTATGATTCGGCAGGCGTTGCCCTGATTTCGGATGGTGAACTGCACGCCATCAAAGCTAAAGGGAAGTTGTATAATTTGCGCGATAAACTCAGGGGGGTTGAAGATAAGGCGCGGGTCGGAATTGGCCATACCCGATGGGCAACCCATGGTAAACCAGAAGAGTACAACGCCCATCCCCATACCGATAAGCAGGCAACGGTGGCGGTTGTCCAAAATGGGATTGTGGAGAACTATCGGGAATTGCGGGAGGAACTGAAAGCAAAAGGCCATGAGTTTGTCTCGGATACGGATACGGAGGTGATTCCCCATCTGATTTCTGAGTATTTGTCGAGTAGTCCTAATTCTCTCCTAGAAGCAGTGCGGCAAACGGTCAATCGGTTAGAGGGAGCGTTTGCCATTGCAGTCATTTCTACCCAATTCCCCGATGAACTGATCGTCGTCCGCCAACAAGCTCCCCTGGTGATTGGGTTTGGTCAAGGGGAATTTTTCTGCGCCTCCGATACTCCTGCTCTGGTTTCCCACACCCATATTATTCTGCCCTTGGATAATGGGGAAATGGCCCGCCTGACTCCCTTGGGCGTGGAAATTTATGACTTTCGGGGAGAGCGACAGGTCAAATATCCCCAAACCCTGAACTGGAATCCGAGCAGCGCGGAAAAACAAGGGTTTCGCCACTTTATGCTCAAGGAAATTTATGAGCAACCGACGGTTCTACGAACTCAACTCGATGCCTATTTTGACCCGGAATGGTATCTGCAAACCCAGGATCAAACTCGTTCTAGCCAGCCTTCTTCTCCCACATCTTCTCCAGGACTGGTACAACTGAATTTACCCCAGAGCCTGTATGAGAATTTAGAGCAGATCCAGATTGTGGCTTGTGGAACGAGTTGGCACGCAGCGTTAGTCGGGAAGCATTTGCTGGAACAATGGGCGGGGGTTCCCACTTTTGTTCAATATGCCTCGGAATTTCGTTACTCTCCCCCACCGTTAACGGCGAATACGTTAACTATTGGGGTTACTCAGTCGGGAGAAACGGCGGATACTCTGGCGGCTTTGGCGATGGAACAGGAGCGGCGCAAGTCCCACCATTCTCCGGCTTATCAACCGCGAATGCTGGGGATTACGAACCGGCCGGAGAGTTCGTTGGGTCGGCTAATTCCTTATATTATTAATACCCATGCCAATTTAGAGGTGGGAGTGGCAGCGACGAAAACCTTTAGCGCTCAGGTGATGGCGTTTTATGCTCTAGCGTTGGATTTGGCCGATCGCCGCAAAACTCTGAAACCGGAGGTCATCGAGGGCATTATCAAGAAGTTGCGGGAATTGCCCCCACTGATTGAACGGCTGATTGAGGAACAGGATGATTATATTGGCGAGTTGGCCCATCAGTTTAATGAAACCACTGACTTTATCTTTTTGGGTCGGGGAATAAACTTTCCCATTGCCCTAGAAGGAGCCTTGAAGCTCAAGGAGATCAGCTATATTCATGCTGAGGGCTATCCGGCTGGGGAAATGAAACATGGCCCCATTGCTTTGTTGGATGCCAAAGTGCCAGTCGTGGCGATCGCCACTCCCGGACTCCTCTATGAAAAAGTTCTCTCCAACGCCCAAGAAGCCAAAGCCAGAGATGCTCGTCTGATTGGAGTCACCCCCAAAGACTCCCTGGAAGCTCAGGATATTTTCAATGAAATCCTAGCCATTCCCACCATTGATGAGTCTCTCTCCCCCCTAGTGACAGTGATTCCGCTCCAGTTACTGGCCTATCACATTGCCGCCCTTAGAGGCCTCGATGTCGATCAACCCCGGAATCTGGCTAAGTCAGTGACGGTAGAGTAGGGGAATCTATTACTGATTACCCATTACCCATTACATAAAAAAATCTTTTCTATGCAAGTCTTCCCTTTCCTAGAGAGTTATGCTATTGTGAGGAGGTAACAAGAAAAATTATTCCTAGATGTTCTTGTTCTCTAATTCTGCAGAATCATCACGAGAACTCCCACTCGCCACTAGGAACGTACACATAGAAAAGATTTGACAAACTTCAAATATGAATCAAGGTTGTATGAACCAGCAGGTTGTTCACCCAATGTTTAAACTGCAATCTAAAGTGAAATCATTGGTCGATTCCAATATTCTGAAACCAACGGATGGCATTTGGAAAATGGCATTTTTGTATGGCGATCAATGGAAATATTGGAAAAAAGAATTGCAAGCCTACGAGTTCTCTATGCACGATCCCGTGAGTGAACTCCTGGCTGTAGAAGAATGGGAAGACTAATTCCGGTCTAGGGGTAGCGAGCCACTCATGGCATCCCCTAGCTCATCGTAGGGTGGGCAACAGAAGAAGCCATATCATTCAAATTCTACCCAAAGACCCTGCCCACCTGACTCCTATACTTTAACTGATTACCCGCACTTGATATTAATGGAACTTGATATGACACAATTTTAAATGAATAAACCGATTCCTGGTCAGTTATCAAGCCAAGCTGTCACACCGGGCTATCAATCTCAATCGCCAGACACCACTCCTCAAGTTGATATATTGGGTTTTAGATTGCTGCAAGAACGTACCCCATCACAACGGCTGGCAATGGGAGCTGGGATGAATCAGAATGCTCGTCAGTTTTCTCTCTCCTGTTTCCGCCAACGCTTTTCTGACTTATCTGAGATACAACTGGCTCAGAAATTAGCTCAAGCTTGGTTAGGAGAGGCGCATTTCCTCGATGCTATAACGACTAAAAATCCAATGAATTGGACTCAAGATTCAATTGCCTTAGCAGGGCGGTTACACCTAATTTTTGAATCCCTCAATATCCCTTATTATATTACAGGCGGAGTGGCAGCGATCGCATATGGGGAAGTTCGCACGACTCGTGATGTGGATATGGTTATTTTTATTCAGCCTCAACAGGTTACCGAACTAGCAACTGAATTAGAAATTGTTGGGTTTTATGTTCCTGGTGTAGAGGATATTGTTGAGGGTCGGATGGGAATATTACAAGTCACTGATATTGAAACTATTTCCCGTGCAGACCTCATTTTATCTGATGATAATGCATTTGAGCGCATTCAATTTGAACGCAGACAACAATACAAAATTCCAGGTGGAATTGAGGTTAATCTAGCATCCCCAGAAGATATTATTCTTAATAAACTTCAGTGGAGAAGTCAAACTGAATCGGATAAACAATGGCGAGATATTTTAGGAATATTGAAAGTACAAGGAGAATCTCTGGACTTTAACTATCTAAACGATTGGTCAAATCGTCTAGGATTGAGCCAAGACTTACAACAAGCACGAAGGTCAGCCGGACTTTATATCAATTAACAATTAACAATTACAGCAGTTTCCTATGCTATGTGGAATGTGGGTTTATGGCTTTACTCCGTCAAAGCGGAAAGTGCCGATTCTAAGGCTTGCGCTAAGTCTTCAGCACTTGGGAAGCGATCGCGGGGTTTAGGGGAAGTTGTCTTTTCAATCACATCCCGCAGAGGTGGAGCAATAGCTTCCACTGACTGCAAGTCTAAACGATAGGAGAGATCCCGGCGGCGTTTATAATACTTAAGCGGCTGCTCTCCCGTAAGCAAAAAGACGAGCGTGGGCCCGATCGCATATAAATCTGATTGGGTCACCGGTTGTCCCCGATCCTGTTCAGGGGCACTATAGCCCTCCGCCCCAATCCGAGTTCCCAAGGGCGTTCCAATCTCCTTAACTGCCCCAAAATCAATCACCACAATCTGACGATCCAAACGTCGCAGGAGCAAATTGGCCGGTTTAATATCCCGATGCACAATCGGGGGGGATTGGTTATGCAAGTAACCCAAAATCTTGCAAGTTTGAATCATCCACTCAACCGCCACCGGTGCAGAAAAGGGCCCCTGCTGATACAGCAGGCGCTCCAAATCTTCACCATGAATTAACTCCATGGCCAAATACTTTTTACCCTCCTCAATAAACGAATCAAAAAACCGGGGAACTCCGGGATGGCTTAACCCCTTCAGGGTGCGAGCTTCCCGGTCAAACAACTCCCTAGCCTTAGCAATGCGAGCCAAATCAGAATTCATCTCCTTCAATACAATTAACTGAGAAGTCTGTTCTTCCGATGGGGGAGGATAGGCCAAATAAGTCGTTCCCATTCCCCCTTGACCCAAAATTCGCAAAATCTGATAGTCCCGCACCTGCTTTTCAATGTGCAAGGGTTGACCGCAATGGATACAAAACAGATTATTTGGCGCATTGCCTTCATGGGTGCATCCGGAAGTCCCTGAAGGAGGAGGGATTTCCTGATGGACAAACGTCAGATCCAAAATCGGCCCTCCAGCCGCTAACTGAATCAGGCTTTTGCTCTCGACCACAATTTGGGCGATCGGCTGATGGTTCACTAATGTGCCATTAGTTCCTCGGTTCGTCACCTTCCAGGCGATCGCCCCCTTCTCCTGAATCGGTTCTAACTCCAAATGATACCGAGACACCAAATCATTAGAAAGCACCACCTCATTATCCTGGGCCCGGCCAATGCGAACCTTCCCTTGGGGAAGAAACTCCCAGCTTTGGAGCGCATCTCCTTCCTTTGGATCTAACAACGTCAGGGTAATCGTCCCTTGCATCATCGAACCTCAAACCACAGCGACTTTCTCCAAGCATCCCCTAACGGCTCAAACCTCCCAAATTCGGGCGCACCTTAGCCCGCACCAATACCACCGTAATATTGTCATGGCCATTCTGTTCATTAGCCAAATCAATTAAATCACTTACTCCCCGCTCCAGATTGGCACGAGAACTCATGAGCGGTTCAATATGGCTACCCACATGCTTTTCCACTAAATCATTATCCGTGAGACCATCAGAGCTTAACAGCAACAGACTATCTTGATTAAGTTCAAAACAATAAATATCCGGTTTGACAAAATCGTTATGGCGTGGGCCCAAAGCTTGGGTCAATTGATAGGCATCCGGACGAGCAAACGCTAATTCCGGTTCTAACCCCCGCTTAATTTCCCGTTGGGCCACATCATGGTCTTGAGTTAATGCCGTTAACCCTTGTTTGCGGCTAAACATATATAACCGACTATCCCCCACATGGGCAACGGCCACATGAACATCTTGAATTAAGACCAACACCAATGTAGTGCCCATGCGTCCACTTCCGGTACGACTTTGGGATTGATTGATATCATAGATAGCTTGATTGGCCTGGAATATACCTTCTTCAATACATTCAGTCGAAGGCAGGCGAGATTCAGAATCGGGTAGGTTAAACCAATGGGTTTGAAAATACTCTTTCAGGGTTTTTACCCCAACCATACTCGCTTGTTCTCCTCCCGCATGGCCCCCCATCCCATCACAGAGAATATATAACCCTTTGGCGTGGATGGTGCGCCCGGTTTTATCTTCAATGCGTTCTAATTGGGTATGAATCAGAAAGCTGTCTTCATTGTGGTCTCGCTGCATTCCCTTGTCGGTTGCTCCGGCATAATCGAGGCTAAACAGTTGCATCGGTAACACCACAGTGGGCATATCCTCGAAGGGAGAAGCCGAGGAAGCCGTCTGGGTGGGGGTAGGAAATCCGGAGGGATTGTAATCGCTGTAGTCAATCGGTTGGGTTTTGTCCTGATCGAGTTCTTCTTCCCCATAGAGGGGGGCAAGGCTTTCGTCGTCGTCCAGGTCGGGATCGCCCTGTTCTTCGGCTAAAATTTTTTCTAGGCGATCGCGCACTTGATCGACGGATGTCATTTTTTCCCCTTTTAGGTCTTGCAATAGGGACAGTAGCGATCCCACCTGAGTCATCTCTGACTGTTGAAACAATTGTTGCCAAACTTTACCCAACTCTCTCAAGCTTACCGTTTCAGGATTGGTGTCAGGATGTAAGCGTTTGAGGCAGAGAATTTCATCTTCATCGAGTAGCAGGTTACTTAATTCTAGGAGGCTTTGGCGACAATTGACGGTTTCGAGTTGTTCCCACAGATCGAGCATCTCATGGAACATAAAGATAATTTGTTCTGAGGGCATGTTTTCTTCTCGCCACAGCTCTATCACTTGTTTCCAGTCTGAGCGGTCTTCGAGAACCATGACCGTTTCGTTTTCTGCTTCTAGCCGAGATTCCTGTAGGGAGGGGACACGATGGCGATCGGTTTCGCCCAATTGGGATTCAAGCGCTCGATAAATCTGGGCTAGTTCTGGAACTATAACTTGTGCATCGTTTTGTGAGATATCCATAGGGTTCTTTAGCTTTAATCTTTATCTTGAGTTGGGAGAATTGTTAATTAGTACGTCTGAAGATCCTGGGAATCCAGAATCCTGGCTTAAGAATGGATAACGATCGTCAGGAGCGTGGGATAGCTGGGTAGAAGGCGACAATCATGCGACCCATCGCTAAAGCGATCGCATGACTTCTTGCATCTTTCAGGATAGCAGGTTAGATTTCCCCATGGTGATTTATTGTCTGAATTTGATGATTCGATGAAGGGTCGTTGCATTGTGTAACAAATTGCAAAAATCCTGTTCGATCAATCAGGTAGGAATCTTAAGATAACTGGAAGGAGAGGATTAAGCACATTTACTCGACCCCCTTCGCTGACGCTTGTTACTCCAAGGTTTACCCTTGCTCAGATCATGTCTTTAACCACCACCTTACCCTCGATTTCACCCCATTTACCGAGAATTCCTAAAATCAGTTCCACCCTATCTGCCCTGTTGGCCGTATTCTTTGCGATCGCCTCTTTGTCCTTTGCAGCGATTTTCATTCGCCTGAGCGAACGAGAGTTGGGGCCATTTTCCACCATCCTTAACCGATTTTGGATTGCTTTTCTAGTTCTGGGGGTGATTTATGCCCTAGAACACTGGAAAACTGGGGAGAGTTTAGAGGCAAAACCGAAGGTTGATCCGATCAATCGACGGGATATTATTTTGTTAGTGAGTGCCGGAGTGATGTTTTGGGGATGCTTGGCGTTTTGGGCTTGGTCTCTAACCCTGACAGGGGTGGCGAATTCAACAATTCTACATAATCTAACACCGTTATTTACCACTCTGGGGGCTTGGGTGATTTTCCATGAATCCTTTGACCGGCGGTTCTTAATGGGATTATTGATTGCTATGATTGGGGCGATCGCCCTGGGACTCGATGATTTCCAGGTGGGTGCTGAACATCTCAATGGAGACATTGCAGCCCTATTATCGGCTGTGTTTTCGGCTGCTAATTTGATGTTAATCGAAACTCTGCGCCACAAATTTCCTGCTACGGAGATCTTGATGTGGTGTTGTGGTGTGGGGGCGATTCTTTCCTTACCAGTTGTCTTACTAGCAGAAGACCAACTGTTTCCGGTTACCCTATCGGGATGGCTGTCTGTGATTGGGTTAGCTGTCGTTTGCCAAGTGGTGGGACAAGGCTTACAAGCCTATAGCCTCAAGCGTTTGTCTTCCGGTTTGGTCGGTATTTTCCTGTTACTCGATCCGGTATTTGCGGCGATTATTGCCTGGATTGTGTTTGCTGAAGGCTTAACTCTGGTGAATACTCTTGCCTTTGCGACAGTTTTAGGGGGAATTTATTTAGCTAAATCGAGTCAATATAGCGATCGCATCCTCAGTGAGGAGTCTTCTACCTAGGAAATTTTGCTCTATGTGACATCCATCGGTAGGGGCGAACCAGGGTTGTTCGCCCCTACCATAGTATTATGGTGGATTAAGTTTCCTGTTAGGTCTGCGGTCATGAGTTCCCATATCCTGGTGATTGAAGACGAAGCCAAACTCGCTCGTTTTGTGGAATTAGAACTGCAATATGAAGGATATCAGGTCACTCTTGCCGGGGATGGGTTGACAGGATTAACCCGCATTCGAGAACTACAACCGGATTTGGTGATTCTCGATTGGATGTTACCGGGATTAAGTGGGATCGATTTGTGTCGTCGTCTCCGGAATACGGGGACGGATGTTCCGGTAATTTTATTAACGGCTAAAGATGAAGTAGGCGATCGCGTCGCTGGATTAGATTCAGGTGCAGATGATTATTTGGTCAAACCCTTTGATATTGAGGAACTCTTAGCTAGGGTACGGGTGCAACTGCGACGGACGCAAAAACCCGATCGAGAGCGGTTAGAGTTTGCTGAACTTCAGTTAGACCGAAGATCGCGAGAAGTCAAACGGGGCGATCGGGCGATCGAGCTAACCGCCAAAGAATTTGATTTGTTAGAATATTTGCTGATGCATCCCCGGCAAGTCCTCACCCGCGACCAGATTTTAGAACAGGTTTGGGGCTACGATTTTATGGGCGATTCCAACATTATTGAGGTCTATGTTCGTTATCTGCGCTTAAAGTTAGAAGCCAATCAGGAAAAACGCCTCATTCAAACCGTGCGCGGTGTCGGCTACGTTTTACGAGAATAAAGAAGATGACACTCAACAGCCAGCCCTTGCCAAAGATTGATATTTATGGGGGGAAAGATCCCAGGAATATCCCCAACTACTCCATTGGGGATGCTGCTCGCTATCTGAAGATTCCAAGTTCTACTATTCGGTCTTGGGTTGCCGCATATACTTATAAAGTCAAAAAAGCCGTCCTGGAAGGGCGGGGCTTTAAACCCAATTTTTCTTGGTAATTACTCATTCCTCAAAGGTATCTTTGACTCGTGAACCGGTGGCTTCTTGAATTAAGGCTTCGGCGCGATCGCCATCTTGATAGAGTAACTCTAAAAACTGCCAAGGTTCCATCCCCACTAACCGGGCATAAAATCCGACTTCACCCATAATTCTGGCTTCTGACTGGCGCAAGTACATACTCAGGCAATGATGGGCCTGATTGTCCGGTTGCCGTTGGGTACGGAAAAAGGCCAAAGCATTCAGTAAGCGGTCTTCATAGGGCGCAAGAGGTCTAATCTTGAGGTTTTGGGGCGTGCGTTGAGCCATAGTATCAATTAACAATTAACAATGGGTAGGGTGTTTAGAAACCCGGTTTCTTGAAGAAACCGGGTTTCTAGCTGGTTTCCAATTAATCCGACTTAACCCAAAGGGGAGTCTATACTATAAAGTTACGATATTGAAACTGAGTCTCCTATACCTGCCAACTTTTAGTCCATGAGTTTTAAGGAAGAATTTGAACTACTGCTACGATCGCGCTATCCGATCATCTACATTCCCACTGCCGAAGAAGAGCGAGTAGAGAAGGCGATCGCCGAATCCGCCAAAGATCTGGGCAGTCGGGGAGTCTATACCTGGGATTTCGTCGATGGTTATCAGGGCAATCCCAATGATAATGGCTTCGGTCGTCGTAACCCTCTACAAGCCTTAGAATTTGTCCATAAAGTCCCGCCAACGGCTGCCGGGATTTTTGTCCTCCGGGATTTTCAGCGCTTTTTAGACGATATTTCCATCTCCCGCAAACTGCGAAACCTGGCTCGGAGCTTAAAATCGGAGGCCAAAAACCTGGTAATTCTGGCTCCCGAAATTACCATTCCCACGGACTTAACGGAAGTAATTACGATTTTAGAGTTTCCCTTACCCCAGAGTGGCGACATTCGGGAAGAAGTCACCCGCTTGTTAACTGGGTTAGGGCAAGCGATCGATCGCGAAGTTCTAGAGGAAATGGTTCGCTGTTGTCAAGGTTTGTCCCTAGAGCGTATTCGCCGGGTATTGGGAAAGGCGATCGCCACCCATGGGCAACTGCGCCCGGAAGATGTAGAACTGATTTTAGAAGAAAAACGGCAAACCATTCGCCAAACCCAAATCCTAGACTTTTATCCCGCTCAAGAACAAATCTCCGACATTGGCGGCTTAGAAAACCTCAAAGACTGGCTCTTGCGGCGCGGCGGCGCTTTTTCCGATCAAGCCAGAGCCTACGGACTGCCCCATCCCCGTGGCTTGATGCTGGTGGGCATTCAGGGAACCGGGAAATCACTGACGGCAAAGGCGATCGCCCACCATTGGCATCTTCCTCTCCTACGCCTTGATGTGGGGCGACTATTTGCCGGACTCGTGGGAGAATCAGAATCGAGAACCCGGCAAATGGTTCAACTCGCCGAAGCCCTCGCCCCTTGTATTTTGTGGATTGACGAAATTGACAAAGCCTTTAGCGGCATGGGATCGCGGGGAGATGCGGGCACAACCAACCGAGTATTCGGAACCTTTGTCACCTGGTTAGCGGAAAAAACATCACCGGTTTTTGTCGTTGCCACCGCCAACAATATCCAAAGCTTACCCCCAGAACTGTTACGCAAAGGGCGCTTTGACGAAATCTTTTTCGTCGGACTGCCCACCCAAGAGGAACGACAAGCGATTTTTGAAGTCCATCTCTCCCGGTTGCGTCCCCAAAGTCTGAGAAGTTACGACTTAAAGCGTCTTGCCTATGAAACTCCCGATTTTTCCGGGGCAGAAATTGAACAAATGATTGTCGAAGCCATGCACATTGGCTTTAGTCAAAATCGGGATTTTACCACCGATGATATTCTAGAGGCAGCTAGTCAAATTGTCCCCTTAGCTCGCACTGCCCAAGAACAAATTGAATTGTTACAATCTTGGGCAGCATCTGGAAAAGCCCGACTCGCATCTCGTTCGAGTGGTTTAACTCCTCCGTTGTAGTTCTTATTCTTTTTCAAGACTTATTCTTATGGTTGGTAGATTAGTTTCTGGATTCTTTCAAGTGATCTTCGGGGTGACGTTGGCGATCGCCCTCATGTTAGTTGGTGGATTAGCCACCGCCCGTTATTTTATGGCTAAGATGACCATCGACCCTCCCAAACCCGAATTTCCAGAGGCAGAAGAGGCTAAACCGGCTTCTGCACCCCTTTCGACTCCTGCTGAAGCCCAAAAACCGAAAGAACCGGAACTACCAGAAGGAGCGTATAAAGCGAGAGTCACTTGGCCCGATGGTTTAATCTTGCGGGATGCTCCCACTTATGAAGCCAACTCCATTGGTGGAGTGGGATACAACGAAACCTTGTATGTGATCGGAGAGAGTGAAGATCAGGTTTGGGATAAAGTCCGCATTGGCTCTCAGGATGCCTGGGTGAAGGGGGGGAATGTGGAGAAGGTGGAATAATGGGGAATAGGGAATGGGGAATGGGGAATAGGGAATGGGGAATGGGGAATAGGGAATGGGGAATGGGGAATGGGGAATGGG